>JAFVXT010000108.1 GCA_017501005.1 Clostridia bacterium | reverse complement strand
GAGCAGCAGGTCAAAGAGCGCTTCGACCGCTTGGAGCGCATTTGGGATGAATACGATGTCTACAGTAAACGCTAAATCGGTATGTATTGTCGGCGGTGGTGCTGCCGGTCTTTTCGCGGCGGCCGAGCTTTTGCGCTCGGGCGTGAACGTCACGATCTTTGAACACAAAAATGAAACGGGCAAAAAGCTGCTGATCACGGGCAAGGGCCGTTGCAATCTCACAAACGATTGCACCCCCGAGGAATTTCTGGCGGAGGTCACGCGCAACCCTCGTTTTCTGATGAGTGCCATTCACCGCTGTCCGCCCTCTTACGTCATGCGCTTTTTCGAGGAGCACGGTCTTCCCCTGAAAACCGAACGCGGACGGCGCGTCTTCCCCGTTTCGGACAAGGCGAGAGACGTTGTCAACGTATTGCGCCGCGCAACGAAAAATGCAAAGATCGTCAATGAAAAGGTTTTACACCTTGTTTTTGACGAAAAAGGGATTTGCGGCGTACGCACGCAGCATGCTTTTTATCCCTTCGATTTCGTGCTGATTGCCACGGGCGGACGCTCTTATCCGCTGACAGGCTCGGACGGCTCGGGCTATACCCTTGCCAAGGAAGCCGGCCACGAGGTCACGCCTCTGATTCCTTCGCTCGTGCCGCTTGAAAGCTCGGCCTCCTTCTGTGCCGAGCTGCAGGGTGTTGCGCCGAAGAACGTTTCTCTTACAATTTGCGAGCGCGAAAGCGGCCGCGTGCTTTACCGCGATTTCGGTGAAATGCTCTTCACGCATTTCGGCATCAGCGGTCCGATGGTCATCAGTGCCTCGGCGCATTTGCGCGACGTTGATATTGCCAAGCTCGATGCGGTGATCGACTGGAAAAGCGCGCTTGATGAAAAAACACTGGACGCACGGCTGCTTTCCGATTTTGCCGCAAATGCCAATCGCGATTTTGCCAATTCACTTTCCGCGCTTCTGCCCGCACGCGTCATTCCGACCGTCGTTTCCATGACGGGTATCGATCCGCACAAGAAGGTCAACACGCTGACCAAGGCCGAACGGCACAAATTGCGCGCAATTCTCAAGAACTTCCGTATTCCGCTTTTGAAAACGCGGCCGATCGAAGAAGCCATCGTCACCTCAGGCGGTGTCAACGTCAAGGAGATCGATCCCAAAACCATGATGTCGCGCAAAGTCGATGCACTCTTCTTTGCGGGAGAAATTCTCGACGTTGATGCCTACACAGGCGGATACAATCTCCAAATTGCCTTTTCCACCGCCTTCGTTGCTGCCAAAGCAATTGAAAAACGGTGCCAATCAGACATATGATAGGATGTTACCATGCTGAACATTGCCATTGACGGCCCGAGCGGCTCGGGAAAAAGCTCGCTCGCACGTGCCGTTGCCAAGAAGCTGCAGATCATTTACGTTGACACGGGCGCGCTTTACCGCACAGTCGGTCTCTATATCAAGAGGCGCGGCATTGATCCTTCGGATACGGCTGAGGTGATTGCCGCACTTCCCGACCTTTCGCTTTCCATGACCTATGAAAAGGGCGAGCAGCACATCTATCTCGAAGGACAGGACGTCGGCGATACCATTCGCACCCCTGAGATTGCCATGTACGCATCAAAGGTCTCTGCCATTCCCGAGGTCCGTGCCTTTTTGCTTGACACGCAAAGAAGCATTGCCGAAAAGAATTCGGTCATTATGGACGGCCGCGATATCGGTACGGTCATTTTGCCGAACGCAAACGTCAAAATTTTCCTGACTGCTTCAAACGAAGCACGTGCGCGCCGCCGCGTTGCGGAGCTGCACGAAAAAGGGATTGAAGCGACCTATGAGGATATTTTGCGCGATATGGCACTCCGTGACGAAAACGACCGCACACGTGCGGTTGCCCCCGCCATTCCCGCAGAGGATGCCGTTTTTCTTGACAATTCCGATTTGACCGCAGAAGAAACCGTTACAGCCGTGCTTCGCATCATTGCAGAAAAAACGGCAGAAAAGAGTGAAAAATGAGCAAGAAGAAAAAAAGCGGATACATGCGCGTTCACCGCATGCTGTCGGGTATCGTGCGCTTTTTCCTGCGCGTGCATATCAAAGGAAGCGAAAACATTCCAATGGAGGGCGGCATGGTCGTATGTGCCAACCACATCAGCCTGACAGACCCTGTGGGTATTGCGGCGGCCTTTCCGCGCCAGCTGACCTTTCTTGCCAAGGCTGAGCTTTTCCGCATCCCGATCCTTCGTTCGCTGATCCGCGCGTTCGGTGCGCACCCGCTTGATCGCCGCGGTGATATTTCCGCCATGAAAAAAGCCATTTCGATGGCGGCAGAAGGTGCGCCCGTGTTGATTTTTCCGCAAGGAACGCGCCATCAAGGCAAGAATCCGCGTGACACCGCCATCAAAAGCGGTGCGGGCATGATCGCCATGCGCGCAGGCGTGCCGCTTCTTCCCGTTTGCATCAAAACCAAGCGCATGAAATACCGTTTTCTCCGCCGCATCGATATCACCGTCGGCGCTCCCATCGATCCCGCTGCACTTGGCCTGACGCAAGGCGGAAGTGCGGAATATACGGCGGCGACCAAGGCGGTTTTCGAAGCCATCTGCGATCTCGGCGGCTTTGAAAGCAAAGAAGAACAAAAAGAAAAAGCAGGTGAGAACGCCGCATGCGAATCGTAACAGCCAAAAACGCAGGCTTCTGCCCCGGCGTCAAGCGCGCCACGGGCTTTATCGAAGACTTGCTTGAAAGCAAAACCGATAGTCATATCTATACGCTTGGAACCTTGATCCACAACCCCGTATACACGCAGGAGCTTGAAAAACGCGGTGTGCGTTCGGTATCGCTTGACGAGATGAAGACGATACTTGAGACGCAAGCCGAAAAAGAACACACCCTGATCATCCGCACGCACGGAATACCGCGCGAAGAAGAGTCTCTTCTTCACGAATAGGAATCGCTTTACCCAAGCTTTCACGTTGAGGACATGACCTGTCCTTACGTCAAGCGCATCCACAAAATTGCCGCCGAAGAAAGCTCTGACTCCACCGTCTTTTTACTGCTCGGCTCGCACGAGCATCCCGAGGTTCGGGGGATCATGAGCTACGTAAACGGCGAAGGATACGCCTTCAACACCTGTGAAGAGCTTGAAAAGCTCTTTTCTTCCATGAATTTTGAACAAAAAAAAGTCATTTTAGCGGCCCAAACCACACAAAGTTTGACGGAATTTAAAAAATGCAAAAAATTTCTCGAAAAACTCTGTACAAATGCACTTTTTTTTGGTACAATATGTAGTGTGACTGAAAAAAGGCAAACAGAAGCCGCGTCTCTTGCCAAGGAATGTGACGGCATGATCGTCATTGGCGGCAAGGACAGTTCAAACACACATAAGCTTTACGAGCTTTGCTGCGCATCGTGTCCGAACACCGTGTGGGTGGAACGCGCAGAGGAGCTTTCCCCGGCAAGCTTTTCGGACACCACTAATTTAGGAATCACTGCGGGCGCTTCCACACCCGACAGGATAATAATGGAGGTATACAAAACAATGAGCAACGAAACCCAAGACTTCGCGCAAATGTTGGAAGAATCATTCAAATCTTTACATACAGGAGAAACGGTTACCGGTACTGTCATGGCTGTCTCGGCAAACGAGATCAAGCTTGATCTCGGTGCAAAAGTAACAGGCATCATTCCCCGTGATCAGATTACCGATGACGCAACAGCCGTCCTTGCCGATATGTTCAAAATCGGCGATGAGGTCACAGCCTTTGTGATTCACGTTGACGACAACAAGGGCGTTGCATCGCTTTCCAAGAAGAGAGTCGATGCTGACCGCCACTGGTTCTCTCTTGTAGAGCTTTACGAAAAGGGTGAGATCCTTGAAGGCACGATCACCGAAGAAGTAAAGGGCGGCCTTCTGATCAACATCAACGGCATTCGCGTATTTATCCCCGCATCGCACAGCGGTCTTCCCCGCAACGCATCTCTTACCGCATTGGTTGGCACCACCCAGCGTGTCCGCCTGATCGATATCGATCACAACCGCAAGCGCGCGCTTGCTTCCATCCGTGTCGTCCGCAACGAGGAGCGCAAGGCGCTTGAGGACGCTTTCTGGGCAGAAATCGAAGTTGGCAAGCACTACATGGGTACTGTCAAGAACATGACTACCTACGGTGCATTCGTTGACCTCGGCGGCGTTGACGGTATGGTTCACAAGGAAGAGCTTTCCTGGAAGCCGATTCCTCACCCCTCCCGCGTTGTATCCATCGGTCAGCAAATCGACGTTTACGTCAAGGAATTCAACGCTGAAACCAAGCGCATTTCTCTCGGCTACAAATCCGAAGAAAACGACACCTGGCGTCAGTTCATGAAGGATCACGGTGTTGGCGACGTTCTCGAGGCCAAAATCGTCAGCATTCTTCCCTTCGGTGCATTTGCTGAAGTATTCGACGGCGTTGACGGTCTGATCCACATTTCGCAGATCGCACTCACCAAGATCGCTTCTCCCGCTGACGTTCTCAAAGTTGGTGACGTTGTGACCGTCAAGATCACCAAGGTTGACGAAGAAAAGAGAGAGCTCAGCCTTTCGATCCGCGCACTTCTCGAGGAAGAAAAGCGTGCTGAAGAAGCTGCTGCTGAAGAAGCTGCCATCAAGGAAGAAGAAGCAAAGCGTGCAGAAGAGGAAGCTGAATACGCTCCCTACATCGTTCGCACGATCGACTGATTTCCAAATTGGTTTACAAAAAATTCCGCTGTGCCCTTCGGGGTACGGCGGAATCTGTTTTTAAGTGTTTTTTTCAACCTTCCATTTGCAAAATCCTACAAAAAAAGCGTGCTTTCTTTGTACGCTTTGCCGAAAGTTTTAAAAGTTCAGTTCACCACTTGTTTTCGCTTTCGAGGAGTGG
>JAFVXT010000107.1 GCA_017501005.1 Clostridia bacterium | reverse complement strand
GTGGTATAATAGTAAGGTAATATAAAAAAGCATCACGGTGCAAAGGACGACTATCATGACGAAAATCGGGTTCAACAACGATCTTTACATTCAACTTCAATCGCAGAACATCCGCGATCGGATCAAAAAGTTTGAAGGCAAGCTCTATCTCGAGTTTGGCGGCAAGCTTTTTGACGATTATCATGCCGCGCGTGTTTTGCCGGGCTTTGCGCCCGACGTGAAGGTGCGTATGCTGACCGAGCTTGCCGATCGCGCAGAGATCGTGATCGTTTTGAATGCCTCCGATATTGAAGCCAACAAGCGCCGTGCCGATCTCGGCATCACTTATGATGCCGACTGTATGCGCTTGATCGACGCTTTCCGCGGTATCGGTCTTTACGTTGGCTCTGTGGTCATGACGCAATACCGCGGTCAGCGTGCGGCAGACCGTTTTGCCGAACGGCTGCAAACGCTCGGCATCCGTGTTTACCGCCACTATCCGATCCCGAACTATCCCACGGATATCGAGCTTATCGTATCCGACGAGGGCTTCGGCAAAAACGACTATATTGAAACCGAGCGCGAGCTTGTCATCATCACCGCCCCCGGCCCCGGAAGCGGCAAAATGGCCACTTGTCTGTCCCAGCTTTATCACGAGCACAAGCGCGGCATCAGCGCAGGCTACTCAAAATTTGAAACCTTCCCGATCTGGAATCTGCCTCTTTCACATCCTGTCAATATCGCCTACGAAGCGGCAACCGCCGATCTTGACGACGTCAATATGATCGACTCCTTCCACTTGGACGCTTACGGCAAGATGGCGGTCAACTACAACCGCGACGTGGAGATTTTCCCCGTACTGCGTGCCATGATGACACGCATTTACGGAAGCTGTCCGTATAAGAGTCCGACCGATATGGGTGTCAATATGGCAGGCTGTGCGATCTTTGACGATGAGGCCGTTTGCAATGCGGCACGGCAGGAGATCGTCCGCCGCTATTACAAGGTACGTTGCCAACGTGCAAACGGTCTTGGCAGTGATGCGGAAGTCTTAAAAATCGAGCTTCTCATGAACAAAGTGGGTGTCACCACCGCCGACCGTCCTTGCGTTGCCCCTGCGCTTGCCGTGGCAGAGCGCACGGGTGCCCCCTCCACCGCCATTGAATTGCCAAACGGTACAGTCGTCACGGGCAAAACCTCTTCTCTGCTCGGATCTGCCTCTGCCGCCTTGATGAACGCGCTCAAAACGCTTGCCGATATTCCCGACGAGATCAATCTGATCTCCTCGAACGTTATTGAACCGATCCAGCAGCTGAAGGTCGGGCACATGGGCGCGCACAATCCGCGTATGCACATTGATGAGCTCTTGATCGCCCTTTCGATCTGCGCGGTCAACGATCCCGTGGCGGCACGTGCAATGACTGCCCTTGATCTTCTGCGAGGTAGCGAAGCACACTCGACCGTCATTCTTTCAGGCGACGATATGGGCGTTTTCCGCAAGCTCGGCATTGAGCTGACCTGCGAGCCTGTTTATCAATCAAAAAAACTTTATCACAAATAAGAGAAAAAGCCTTTGCGAAAAAACGATCGCAAAGGCTTTTTGTTTTTCCGAAAAAAAATGCCCGACTCTGCCGAGTCGGGCATTTTTCTTAGATTATTCGCTTTCCTTGGAACGCGAAACGAGAAGGTTCACGAGAATACCGAGAACCAAAGCCGTTGCAATGTTTGTCACAGTCACAATAGGATCCATGACGTCACCGAACTTCAAGGTCAAGCCGCCAATACCGGGAATGAGGATCGCGGCAACAACGAACAGATTCTTATTGAGGTTGAGATCAACCTTCTGAATCATCTTCAAACCGGAAACCGCGATAAAACCGTAAAGTGCAATGCACACGCCGCCGATTACGCAAGCAGGAATAGTACCGGCAAACGTCACGAAAGGACCAAAGAAGGAAAGAATGACTGCAGCAACCGCAGCGCCGAGGATACTATAGATCGAAGCGTTCTTGGTGATAGCAACACAACCGACCGATTCACCGTAGGTGGTGTTGGGGCATCCGCCGAAGAAAGCACCGATCATCGTACCGATACCGTCACCCATGATGGTCTTATCAAGACCGGGATCGGTGAGAAGGTCTTTTTCAATAATGGTGGAAAGGTTCTTGTGGTCAGCAATATGTTCAGCCAATGCAACGAATGCCACAGGGCAGAAAAGGAGCGCGATAGAAGCAACGTAACCCCAATCAAAACCTTCAAGCTGATCGAATGCCTTCACAAAAGTAAAATCGGGAACCGCGAAGATTTCCATGTTCTTGAACGCATCAAAATTGATGAGCTGCAAAGCACTAACGTCTGCAACATTTCCGATAACCGAAAGAATGATTGAAAGGACGTAACCTGCGCCGATACCAATGATAAAAGGCAGCATCTTCAAAGTCTTTTTACCGTAGGTAGAACAAATGATGGTCACAGCCAAGGTAAACAAGCCGACGAGAATGTGAACCATGCTATAGCCGGCAGAAGAAACTGCGGTATTCTGCACGTTGTTGATCGCAGAACCGGAAAGCGAAAGACCGATCAAAGCGACCGTCGGGCCGATGATGACGGGAGGCAGAAGCTTATTCAGCCAATTAACGCCAACACCCTTGATGATCAAGGAAACGATGACATATACAAGACCGGCAAGAATACCACCGATCAAAATGCCCAAAAGGCCGTATTTGGGAGCCGCAGCACCAAGTGCACCGAGGAATGCGAAGGAAGAACCGAGGAAAACGGGGCTTCTGCCCTTGGTGATCAACAGATAGATCAGCGTTCCGAAACCTGCGCCGCAAAGAGCTGCAGCAGGAGTGAGACCGTTACCGATCAAAAGGGGGACGAGGATGGTTGCCGCGAGGATCGACATGAGCTGCTGAAGAGAGAAAACGATCAGTTTTCCAATCGGCGGCTTGTCATTGACGTTGTAGACAAGTTTCATATGTGAAACCCTCCTAAAAAAATTTATACGACCGCCCGCTCCGTCAAGAGAAACAGCTTCGGGCAAAAAAAACTGCCATCGGTCAAAAACCGTCGGCAAGATTCACAAAGTAATTAGGCATGTCCCTTGTGCATCTTTCCGATTCCTCTGTCTCGGCCCAAAGAGCGCGTGGTTCACTGTCGACAGTATATCACATTTTTTTCTTTTTGTAAAGTGTTATCAATCATTTTTTTAATATTTTTTGTTTAAAAGGTGATCAATTGGGTAATTCCGGCTTGTGAATCCATGATTTTTTGAACAAAAGCAAAAAAAACACAGTTTCGGTATTGCTTTCCGTTGACTTTTGGTGTATAATATATATATTGTGTAAAAACATCAATGAATTATTTGTTTTGGAGGAAAATTTCATGGAATTAATGACCACAGGACTCATGCTCGTCATTCTCGTTGCTTTCATCTTCTTCAACTGGCGCAGCTCGAAGAAGCAGCAGAAGGAATTCAACGATATGATGGACAACTTGGCTGTCGGTGACGAGGTCACGCTGAAATGCGGATTGATCGGTGAGATCGTCAGCATTCGCGAGGAAACCATCACCGTTGTCACAAGCAAGGATAAAACCAAAGTGCGTTTCCTGAAGACGGCAGTGATGACTGTTGACGTCAAGGCAAGCGAAAAATAATTTGTCGGTACTTCCCTTCAGATAAAGAAGTCTTTCGTTCATTTCGAAAGGCTTCTTTTCTTTTACTCCTGACTTCTAAATTTTCTTTCCTTTGCATAAAATTTGGTAAAAAGAAAATGAAGTCGCCTTGTGCGACAGAATGGAGATTCTCATGGAAAAAGTATCTTCCCCCGTCCGCTTTGCAGGGCGCAACGAACGCTCACTCCTCTCTTCGATTGTTGGCGGATTGATATCCTTTGCAATCTTTTCACTCTCGTTTCTGGTGATTCTTTCGCTCGTTGCCTATAAAAATGCCGATCCCACAAGACTCATTCAGCCCTTTTCCTATACCGCGCTTTGCATGAGTGCCTTCGTTTTCGGCTTTACCTCGGGCAAGCTGCGCAGAAAGCAAGGCGCGCTCGTCGGTTTGATATCGGGACTTCTTCTAACCTTTATCCTCTTTGCCGTCTCATCGGCAATCAACGTCGGTGCAAGCACTACCCCTCTCGGCATGGCCGTTTGCCTTTACCTTGCCGTCATCGCTCTTGCCACCATCGGCGGCCTTGCAGGCACGCAACAAAAGCACAAGAAAAAACGCCGCCGCAGATAAAGAAAAGAACCGCTCTTGCATGTAATAGCAAGAGCGGTTCTTTTCCGACTTCAGCTTTCCATCTGACGGCTCAAAAAATTGGCGGCAGTCTGAATCAGCTTGGTCTCCACCTCTTCCGAGAGCTTTCGTTCTCCCGCGTCTCCGTTTGCAATCACCGAGCAAACAGAGCCAATGATATCGCCTTCGCTCACAATCGGCATTGCACAGCTGACAAAATGAGAGGTGCTGTCATCGATCACAGTCACCTTCTCACCGCCATCTCGATGCACGTAAAGGCTCCTCTTCTCCATGATTTTTTCCATATCGTATGAGACCTTTCGCTCGCCGTATTCTTTCTTGGAAACACCCGCCGAAGCGATCACTGCATCACGGTCTGTGATGATCACAGCCATCGAGCAAATTTTTTGCAGAGTTTCCGCATACTGCGAGGCAAATGAGGCAAGCTCGCCAATCGGCGAATACTTCTTAAAAATGACCTCTCCCTCGCGGTCTGTATAGATTTCAAGCGGGTCTCCCTCGCGGATCCGCATAGTCCTTCTGATTTCTTTGGGGATCACAACGCGACCGAGGTCGTCGATGCGTCTTACAATTCCTGTGGCTTTCATCTATATAAATTCTCCTTGTTTTTACAGAATTGTAATGTTATTATCTGCAAGTTAAAGAAAACTATACTGCAAAACCATCTTTTATAACATATAAAGCTTTGATGCTTGCGCATCTTACGCTTATTTTCTGCGACGACCGAAAAAATTCATACAAAGATAGACGGCCATCAAAAGAAGAACACCGCCGCCGAGAATCAAAAAGCATGTCCACTCTTCAACCCTTTCGCCGAAGAAATAAACGTTGCAGTCAACGGCATCACGCATAGATTCGATAGCCGTCGACGGGATTCCGAGCTCTTTCATTTCAGCAAAGACACCGCGCAAGCAATGGTTACGGAAAAGCGAGGTGGCATAGGTGCCCGGCAGAAAGGCAACTGCCGTCTGTACCCCCGAAGCAAACTGCGAAATCGGCATGTACGCACCGCAAATAAAGCCGTAGCCCGCGCTGATGATCGTACCGACGGCCGAGATCTGCCCTTGCGTGGAGAGAAAGAAGTGAATGATCGAGGAAAGCGCCGTGCCAAACATGACGAGCAAGAGAATATCCAAAGCAATCAAAAGAATATCCGCAACCGAGAGATAAAAGCCGATCGCCAAAAGATAAAGGATACCGACAAAAAAGGTAGCAAAGGCAATCAGAAGTGTGGACGCAAGCGTGGAAAGATAATAAGAAAAGGCAAGGATTTCCCGTCTGACGGGCGTCACGGTCAGATCGGCTCGCACGCCTGTCACCTTATCGGTCACCGAAAGCATATTGGAGCAAAAGGCAACGGTGACGCAACAAACGCTCAAAAGCGAAGATACCAGCTGACCGCCGACCATGCCGTCTATGAGCGTATCCGAGATCGGCACGCCCTGCGGCAACGAGGAGGCAAAGCTGTCACGGTAAAGATCAGCCAAAAAGGTTGCATACAGAACGAGCAGGATCATCGGCGTGACAAGTGACGTAAAAAACATGCCTTTGTCCTTGAAAAAGACCTTGGTATTGCGGCGGACAAGTGCTGTCAGAGCTTTCATTCTTCGTCACCTCCTGTCAGCTTTTTGCCTGTGACCGAAAGGAAGACGTCGTCCATTTTCCCTTTGGTGATCTCGTAGTCCGCAAAGATGGCGGGATGCGCCATAATGAGCGCGGTTGCCTCTGCCGTATTGGCAACCGCCACGCGAAACGCATCGCGCAGCTTCTCATACGGACGGCCAAGCTGCTTGACCTCTTCTTCCTTTACGCCGTAAAGGGTGATAAAATCGCCCGTATACTGATTTTTCAGTGCAAGCGGTGTCCCCTTGGCAACGATCTCGCCTTTATCGATGATCACCACGTAATCGGCGTCCGCCGCCTCTTCCATATAATGCGTTGTCAAAAAGACGGTCATATCCTTTTGACGGCGCAGATCCGAAATCACGCTCCAAAGGGTTTTGCGCGTCTGCGGATCAAGTCCCGTTGTCGGCTCGTCAAGGATCAAAAGCTTCGGTTCATGGATCAGCGCGCGTGCAATGTCAATGCGTCGGCGCTGACCGCCCGAAAGCTTCCCGACTGGCCGCTTGAGCAGATCTTGAAAGTCGAGCATTTCGGAAAGCTCGCCAAGCCTTTTTTTGAAGGCCTCGCCCGTGATGCCGTAGAGTGCGGCACGGCTTTCGAGATTGTCACGGACAGAAAGCATCTGATCAAGGGCACTGTTCTGAAACACAACGCCGATATCACGCTTGATCTGCCGTTCATGCTGATCGATGTGCAAGCCGCCAACCATCACCTCACCGCCATCCTTTGCAAGCTGACCGCAAAGGATTGATATGGTGGTGGACTTTCCCGCACCGTTGACACCGAGAAAAGCGAAGAACTCACCCTCGCGCACCGAAAAGGAAAGATGATTGACCGCATGAACGTCGCCAAAGCTCTTATCGAGGTCTTTGATCTCTATCAAGTTATTCATTGTCATACCTTCAGGATTTATTTTTTAAATTCAACGACAGTGACGCCCGAATCGCCTTCGCCGTAAAGACCGCCGCGGAAGGAACGGATACGCGGATCGTCCTTCAGAGCGCGCTGAACCGCCAAGCGCAATGCGCCTGTTCCCTTACCGTGAATGATGCGCACCTGTTCAAGTCCTGCGCGCATGGCATCATCAAGATATTTATCGATGACAAACCAAGCGTCGTCACCGATCATGCCGCGCACGTCCACTTCGCTTTTGCAGAAGGTAAGCGACTGCGACGGTGCGGTTTTGTGCGCTGTGGCGGCAGGCGTGGCCTTTTTCTTTTTGGGCTCGCCCTCCAGTAAACGGATCTTTTCGATCGGAACCTTGGCCGAAAGAATGCCTGCCTTAACCGAAACGTTGCCCTTTTTATCGGGCAGCTCCGCAACCACGCCCTCCTGCTTGAAGGAGACGAGATACACGCGGTCGCCTACGCGCAAATCGCGCGGTAAGGTATAGTCCTCGTCGGCAATGCTTTCGTCGATCGAATAGTCGCCCGCATCGTATGCGTTGCGCAAATTCGCTTGCACCTCGCGCTTGGCACGGGCAAGATTCTCCGAAAGATTTTTCTTATTCTGCTGTTTTTTGAGATCGTCAAGCTGCTTGAAAACAAAATCAGCCGATGCACGCGCGCCCTCCAGCATTTGTCTGGCTTTATCCTGCGCCTTTTGCAATTCCTCTTCGGCCTTTTTCAGCTTTTCGGCGGCATGCCGTTCGATCTCGCGGCTGCGCTCCTCGCTTTCGTTGCGTAAGCGAATGGCTTCATCACGGTCGCGTTCCATCTGTAAGCGGCTTTCTTCAAGCTTTTCAATGACCGATTCAAACCGCTTATTTTCGCCCGAAACCAACGATTCCGCGCGGCGAATGACCAAGGGATCCAAGCCGAGGCGTTCGGAAATAGCAAACGCATTGGATTTTCCCGGTGTACCGACGATCAGTCGGTAGGTCGGGCGAAGCGTGGTGATATCAAATTCGCACGAGGCATTGCAAACGCCCTCGCTTTCAAGCGCATAGGCCTTGAGCTCCGCATAGTGCGTGGTGGAAACGGTCAGTGCCCCCCTTTCGCGCGTATGCTCGAGAATGGAAACGGCAAGTGCCGCGCCCTCCACGGGGTCTGTGCCCGCACCGAGCTCGTCAAAGAGCACGAGCGAGCGTTCGCCAATCTGCCCCAAAATATCCACGATATTGACCATATGAGAGGAAAAGGTGGAAAGAGACTGCTCGATGCTCTGCTCGTCACCGATATCCACGAGAATCTCGGAAAAGACACCGATCTCGCTTTCCTCCTCGGCGGGAATCTGCAAGCCTGCCTGCGCCATCAAGGCAAAGAGGCCGAGCGTTTTTAACGTGACGGTTTTACCGCCCATATTCGGGCCCGTAACGATCAGCGTATCGTATTCTTCACCGAGCGAAAGCGTGATCGGCACAACCTTCTCCTGATCAATCAAGGGGTGGCGCGCACGGCGCAGATCAATCTTGCGCTCTTTTGTGATCACGGGCTGCGCTGCACGCATGGATTCTGCCAGACCCGCACACGCAAAATAGAAGGCGATCTCGGTCATCTGATGATAGTCGACGCGAATGGAGGTTGAAACCTCGGCCGCAAACGAGGAAAGCTCCCAGAGAATACGGTCGATCTCCTGCTGCTCCTTGCCCGCCAGCACGCGCAATTCATTATTGGCCTCCACCACCGCCAAGGGCTCGATAAAGACGGTTGCCCCCGAAGAGGATGTATCGTGCAAAAGGCCCTTGATCTCGTTTCTGTACTCGCTCTTGACAGGCACAACGTAACGGCCGTCACGCATGGTGACGATATTTTCCTGCAAATACTTCGAGCGTGCTCCGCCGACAAAGGCTTGCAGCGTGTCCTTGATTTTATTGTTTGCCGAACGGATTTTTCTTCTGATATCCGCAAGCGCAGGCGTTGCCTCGTCGGCGATCATATCCTCCGCAACGATAGTATGCGTGATGCGATCCTCAAGCGTGCGCTGGGCAAGCAAACGCGTAAAAAATTCGTCAAGAGTGGTATCAAAGGGGTGATTGCCGTGGTAATAGTCAAGCAAGGCACGCGCCGCACGGAGAAGTGCGGCAATATCAAGTAATTCACGCGTTGTCAGCGTTGCGCCCTTCTCTGCACGGTCAACGGCGGCAATCACGCTATCGTCAACACCCGAAAAGGGCGGGTAGCCCTTGAATTGCAAGAGCCTTCTTGCATCGGCGCTTCTCCTCTGGCGGAGAAGCACGGTTTCATAATCATCTGACGGCAAAAGCGCCATGGCGCGTGAGCGAGCCCCGGGTGTCGGCGCAAATTCGCACAGCTTTGCGATGATCTTATCATATTCAAGAGTTGAAAGTGTTTTTTGTGTATACAGCATAAAAGCTTCC
>JAFVXT010000106.1 GCA_017501005.1 Clostridia bacterium | reverse complement strand
ACGAGCACGAGCATGAGCATGAGCATCATCATGAGCACGGAGGGCATTGCACGTGCGGCTGCCATGATCACGGTCATCATCATGCCGACGACGTATTCACAAGCTGGGGCATCGAAACCGCCGCACGCTATTCAAAGGAACAAATCGAAGCCATTCTCAATGAATTTACCGAATCCTCCGAGTATGGAACTGTCCTTCGCAGTAAAGGTGTTCTTGAAGCAGAAGACGGAAGCTGGATCCATTTTGATTACGTGCCCGGTGAATCCGACGTTCGTTCGGGTAAGGCTTCTGTGATCGGCCGTATCTGTGTGATCGGCGCGGACCTGAAGACCGAGAAATTGGCCGAGCTTTTCGGTGCAAAGGGAGTATAAAATGAAAGAAATTCCCGTTTATCTTTTTACAGGCTTTCTTGAAGCAGGAAAAACCAAGGTGATCCAGGAAACGCTCGAAGACCAAGCCTTCAACACGGGTGAGCAAACCTTGATTTTGTGTTGCGAAGAGGGCTTGGAGGAATACGACATTTCTTCCTTTGCTTCCCCCAATGCCACACTTTCGGTGATTGAAGATGAAAGTCAGTTGACCGAAGAAAATCTTTTGCGTCTTGCAAAAGAAAGCAAGGCCGAGCGCATTATGCTGGAATATAACGGCATGTGGATGCTTGACAAGCTTTATAATGCGTTACCGCAAAGCTTTTTGATCTATCAGGAGCTTTTTCTTGCTGACTCGACCACCTTCAAAACCTACAACGCAAACATGCGAAGTCTTGTGGTTGATAAGCTGCAAAGCTGTGAAATGGTGGTCTTTAACCGCTGTCATGCGAATACAGACAAAATGGAGCTGCACAAAATCGTGCGCGGTGTCAGCCGAGGCACGAATATTGCTTATGAAATGACCGACGGAAAGGTAGAGTATGACGAAATCGTCGATCCGTTACCCTTCGACATCAATGCGGATATTGTGACGATCGAGGATAGGGATTTTGCGATCTTTTACAGAGATCTTTGCGAAGAACCGCAAAAATACGTAGGAAAAACCTTGACCTTCAAGGCACTCGTCGGCAGGGAAGACAGGCTCGGCGATCGCACATTCGTAGCGGGACGGCATATCATGGTTTGCTGTCAGGACGATATTGCCTACAGAGGCATGGTTTGTATTGACACCAAAAAGGTTTCGCTTAAAACCGGTGCTTGGATTCAACTGACGGCTCATTTGCAAATGGAAAAGCACGCTTTGTATCAGGGAATCGGCCCTGTTCTTCACGTGATCCGCTACCGCGAAAGCGAGCAACCGCAGGAGGTTGTGGCAACCTTCTATTGATCCATTCACTTTCCCATCAGAAAAACTGCGTTCCTCGGAGCGCGGTTTTTCTATGAAAAAACGCAAATTTTTTTATAAAATGCTATTGACTTTATCGCGTTAAAGTGATATAATGTTAAAGCGATTGATTTTTGGTCGCATTGCCATGAAAATACAGCGGAGTCGAAAGGAAGGTTTTGCTATGGAGAAATGGTGTACTGAAAGTATAGAAGCACTCTTTCGGGCGATTTTGACATTAAAAACCGAAGATGAGTGCAGATGCTTTTTTGAGGATATTTGCACGGTGAAGGAAATGCAGGAGATTGCCCAGCGTCTGTCTGTTGCCGATATGTTATCAAAGAAAAAGGTTTATAACGAAATCGCACGTGAAACCGGTGCAAGCACAGCAACCATCAGCCGTGTCAACCGTTGCTTGAGCTATGGAAGCGGCGGCTATGAATTGGTTTTAAAGCGCTTGCAGCAAAAGGAAAACGCAGAGGGAGGAGCGAAGGATGAATAACGAGCAATCAAGTGATCTTCTTTATTTGACAAAAGAAGAAAGAACCATGCTTTCTTTACGTTCTCTTTACAAGCATACGGGCTATGCCTCGTTCAAAATGAGCCGTTTTGAAGAATATGATCTTTACGTCAAAAACAAGGAATTTCTGATCGGTGACAGTGTTATGACCTTCACCGACACGGACGGTCGTTTATTGGCATTGAAGCCCGACGTGACACTCTCGATTGTCAAGAACTTCAACGGCGATGCGGGAACACTTGAAAAATATTGCTACGACGAGCGCGTCTTTCGTTTTTCCAAGGAAAAACACGGTTTTACCGAGCTTTTGCAATCGGGCATTGAATGCTTAGGAGCGGTTGATCTTATGACAACGGCCGAAGTGATCACACTGGCCGCTGATAGCCTTTCGAGAATAGGGACACCGTTTTTGCTTGAGCTTTCGCATATGTCTGTTATCAAAGCAATCGTTGCTGCAATGACCGATTCTGAGGAATTGCAAAGGAAAATTTTCCATGCAATCGGCGAGAAAAATCTGCATGAGCTGAAGCTTTTGTGCAACGGTCATGTTTTGTTTGAAACACTTGATGATGTTTTGTCACTACGCGGTGAGCCTCTGGAGGTGCTGACACAGCTGCGCTTGATGAATCTTCCCGACGGTGCTTCTGACGGTGTCAAGGAATTGACAGAGGTATCTGCGATTCTTTCCAATCTCGGTATCCCGGGAATCGTTCTTGATTTCTCGCTCGTCAGCGACGTTCGCTACTATAACGGCATTCTTTTCCGCGGTTTTGTCGGTGGAGTTCCTGAACGCGTTCTTTCGGGTGGCCGTTACGATCCTTTGATGCAACGTATGGGCAAGAGCGGCGGTGCGATCGGTTTTGCCGTCTATCTCAATACGCTCGAACGCTTTGAACGTGAAGAATCACCCGAACACGATTTGGATATCTTTCTTTTGTACGATGAAAAAGACGATGCCGTTACCGTTTCTCAAAGGCTTTACGATTTGAGAGCGCAGGGATACAGCGTTTGCGCGGGCAAAGAGATTCCGAACTCGCTTTCTTTTTCCAAAGTCATTGATCCTATGGGAAACGAGGTGTCAGTCAAATGAATAAAATGATCAACGTGGCACTTCCCAAGGGGCGTCTTGGCGAACGTGTTTACGATATGTTTGAAAAAGCGGGCTTTCCTTGTCCTTCGATTAAGGAACCCAACCGTAAGCTGATCTTTGAAAATAAAGAAGCAGGCGTTCGCTATTTTTGGGTGAAGCCCTCTGACGTTGCCATCTACGTTGAGCGCGGTGCCGCCGATATCGGCGTGGCGGGCAAGGATATTCTTCTTGAGTATTCGCCCGACGTATACGAGCTTTTGGATCTCGGACTCGGAAAATGCCGCATGGCTGTGGCCGCAAAGGTTGACTTCCGCGACAGGCGGGACAGAACACTCCGTGTGGCTACAAAATTCCCAAACGTTGCCCGTGCGTATTACGCGGCCCAGTGCCGTGAGATCGATATCATCAAACTAAACGGTTCAATCGAAATCGCGCCGATTCTCGGCTTGTCCGACGTGATTGTTGATATTGTAGAAACGGGCAGTACGCTTAAGGAAAACGCATTGGAGCCCATCGCAACCGTTTTCCCGATCAGCGCGCGCTTGATCGTCAACAAAGCGTCTTATCCGTTTAACGTCGAAAAAATCAATCAAATCAAAGAGGCACTTGCCTCGCAATGTGAGGAGTAAAGCCCATGATGCGTCTATACCGCTACGGTGAGGTCAAAAACAGTGAAATCTTTGACCGTCAGGATGCAGAGCTCAATCTGCAGATCACCGAAACCGTCAATCAAATTATTACGCGTGTTCGCAAGGAAGGAGACCGTGCGCTTTTTGAATATTCCGCAAAATTCGATCGTGCCGAGCTCGATTCCTTGGAGGTCAGTGCGGCCGAAATGGATGCTGCGATGCAAGCCGTTTCAAGCGATATGCTTGAAATTTTGGAAAACGCAGCAAAGAGAATTCGAGCTTTCCATGAAAAGCAGGTGCGGAACTCCTTCATTATTGCAGAAAATGATGGGGAAGTTTTGGGGCAGAAGATCATTCCTCTTGATCGCGTGGGACTTTACGTTCCGGGTGGTACGGCCTCTTATCCTTCCTCCGTTCTGATGAATTGCATTCCTGCAAAAATCGCCGGTGTCCGTGAGATCGTGATGACAACGCCTGCAGGAAACGGACAGATGAATCCCGTGATCCTTGCCGCCGCAAAAATCGCGGGGGTTGACCGCATTTTCAAGCTTGGCGGCGCACAAGCCGTGGCTGCTTTGGCCTACGGCACGGAAAGCGTTCCGCGCGTTGATAAGATCGTCGGCCCTGGGAACGCCTACGTTGCCGAAGCCAAGCGACAGGTTTTCGGTCAGGTTGCCATTGATATGATTGCAGGACCGAGTGAGATTCTTGTCATTGCCGATGGCGGCGCGTCACCCAAGTGTGTTGCAGCTGATCTTCTTTCCCAGGCGGAGCATGATAAAATGGCATCAGCGGTGCTTGTGACCGATAGCGAGAATCTTGCTCTTGCCGTGCAAAAAGAGATTGAGGCACAGCTTGAAAAATTACCGCGTTATGAAATTGCACGCACCTCGGTCGATATGCGCGGAAAGATCATTCTTGTGCATACGCTCGATGAAGCCATCGACGTGTCGAATGAAATTGCGCCCGAGCACCTTGAGCTTTGCATGAAAAAACCTTTTGATTACCTCGGACGCGTCCGCCATGCAGGCTCGGTCTTTATGGGCTATCATTGCCCCGAGGCCTTGGGCGACTATATGGCAGGCCCTAACCATACGTTACCAACGAGCGGTACGGCACGCTTTTCAAGTCCGCTTTCTGTCGATGATTTTGTCAAGAAAATGCAATACACCTATTTTACGCAAGAAGCACTTGGCAGGCTCGCCGATTCCGTCATTGACTTTGCGGAAGCGGAAGGGCTCAGTGCTCACGCAAGAAGTGTTTCGGTGCGTAAAGAAAAATAATTTCAGAGAAGGAATTCTTTTATATGAGCCGTTTTTTCAGCTCGCGCTATCGCGATCTTGAAGCATACGTTCCGGGCGAACAACCGAAAGAAATGAGATATATTAAGCTCAACACGAATGAATCGCCCTTTCCGCCGCCCGCTTCGGTTTGTGAGGCGGTCGCTGCGGAAGCCCTAAAATTGCCGCTTTATCCCGATCCCGAATGCACGGAGTTACGCGAATCCTTGGCTGCGCTTTACGGCGTTTCCAAAGAAGAGACCTTCGTGACCAACGGTTCTGATGACATTCTCAATTTTGCCTTTATGGCGTTTGTCGAGCCGAGTGTTGGTGCTGCTTTTGCGGATATTACTTACGGTTTTTATGAGGTTTTTGCGGAATTGCATCATTTGCCCTATAGAAAAATCCCCTTGCTCGATGATTTTTCCTTGGATCTTGATGCGTTCAAAAAAGCCAACGAAGTCTTGTTCATTGCGAATCCCAATGCACCCACGGGGATTGCATTGTCTGTGGCGAAAATAGAGGAGCTGATCGCGGACAAGCCTGACCGTATGGTGGTCATTGACGAAGCATACGTTGAATTTGGTGCGGAATCCTGCTTGCAGCTTCTTAAAAAGTACGATAATCTTTTGGTCGTGCGAACCTTTTCCAAATCACGCTCTTTGGCAGGCGGACGGCTTGGATATGCCTTCGGTCGTCCTGAGATTATAGCCGAATTGAATACGCTGAAGTATTCCATGAATCCGTATAACGTCAATCGCTTGACATTGGCGGCGGGAGCTGAAATTCTGCGTCTGGACGGTGTGATCAAGGAAAACTGTCGGCAAATTCAGTTGATTCGCGAAAAAACGGCGAAAGAACTGAAGGACATGGGTTTTTTCGTGACAGATTCACTCGCAAATTTCCTTTTTGCCCGCCACCCGCGTCTTTCGGGTGAAGAGTATTATCTTGAACTGAAAAAGCGCGGTATTCTGGTACGGCATTTCAGCAATCCGAGAATTGCGGAGTTTAACCGTATCAGCATCGGAAGCGCAGAAGACATGGATAGCTTTTGCCGTATCACACGCGAAATACTTAAAACGAAGGAGAACACACTGTGAAAAGTGCTGAAATTACCAGAAACACAAACGAGACCAAAATCTCTTTAAATCTCAATCTTGACGGTGCGGGTGTTTACAACGTTGACTCGCTCGTTCCTTTTCTTGACCACATGCTTGAGCTTTTTGCACGTCACGGCTCGTTTGACTTGAAGCTGGTTTGCAGAGGTGATATTGACGTTGACGATCACCACTCGGTAGAAGATATTGCCATTTGCCTCGGCAACGCTTTGAATGAGGCTCTGGGGGACAAACGCGGCATTTTGCGTTACGCTCATATCATTTTGCCGATGGATGAATCGCTGCTGCTCGTGGCCATGGACGTTTCCGGACGTGCACATCTTTCTTATGATGTGGAATTTCCAACCGAAAAAATCGGCAATTTTGATACGGAGCTTGTTGAAGAATTTTTCTCAGCGTTTGTGCGCCATGCAGGTGTGACGCTTCACATTAAGAAATTAAGCGGCACGAACTCGCACCACATTGCCGAAGCGATTTTCAAAGCCTTTGCACGAGTTCTTGCCTCTGCCGTTTCCATCAATCGTGACGATCCCGATTCTGTTCCTTCCACCAAAGGAGTGATTGAATGATTACGATTATTGATTACGGCGTCGGCAATCTTTTTTCCTTGCAAAGCTCCTTCAAGGCGCTCAATATCGAAACTGTGGTTTCGGGTGAGCCCGAGGTTTTACGCAAGGCGGAGCGGCTTGTTTTGCCCGGTGTCGGCGCATTCCATGACGCATCGGAAAAGCTTTTTTCCTCCGACCTTGCCGATCTCGTTTGCCAAAAAGCCGCCGAGGGCACGCCCTTGCTCGGCATATGCCTCGGTATGCAAATGCTTTTTGAAAAAAGCTATGAATACGGCGAATACAAGGGTCTTGCTCTATTGAAGGGCGAGGTTCGACCGATTGCCGAAGCGATCCCGAAGGATTTGAAAATTCCGCATATCGGTTGGAACAAGCTGCTTTATCCGTCGGATCGTGCGCGCCATCCGCTCTTCGCTTCGTTGCCCGAAAACCCATACGTATATTTCGTTCATTCTTATCATGCGGTCAACTGCGAGGATTCCTTGATTGCTTCCACCGAATATGGGGCATCTCTCACAGCAGCCGTGGCCAAAGCAAACGTCATGGGCTGCCAATTCCACCCCGAAAAGAGCGGTGACGTCGGTCTTTCCATTCTGCGCGCCTTTTGCACTATTTAATTTGTTTGGAGTTTTGTATGCTTTTATTTCCTGCTATTGATCTGTACGGCGGAAAGGCGGTTCGCCTTTTGCGCGGTGACTACCGTCAGATGACGGTTTATGACGATCAGCCCTTAAACGTTGCCAAAAAGTTCGAAGATGCAGGGGCTAAATGCCTCCATGTTGTCGATCTTGAGGGGGCAAAAGAGGGAAGTGTTCCTCATCTCCCCTTGATTGCTGAAATTTTGAAGAAAACCAACCTTTTCGTCGAGGTCGGCGGCGGCATCCGTTCGGATGACGTGCTCGCGCAGTACATGCAGATCGGTGTGCACCGCGCCATTCTCGGTACTGCAGCCGTTGAAGATGAAGCGTTTCTTATGCGTTCCATTGAAAAATACGGCGACCGTATTGCCGTTGGTATCGACGTGCGCGACGGATTTGTATCCATTCGCGGTTGGACGGAAAATTCCGCCTTTACAACCGACGATTTCGTCCGTAAAATGGAAAAGGCGGGTGTATCCACGATTATTTGCACTGATATCTCCAAGGACGGCGCAATGAAGGGCACAAACACCGACCTTTACCGCCATCTTTCGGAAATCACTTCCATGAACGTGACGGCGTCGGGAGGCGTTTCCACACTCAAGGATATTCACGATTTGAACGCTCTCGGTCTTTACGGCGCTATCCTCGGCAAAGCGCTTTATGAAGGCGCATTTGATCTTGACGAAGCGTTAAAGATCGTTCACAGGGAGGCACATCAATGATCACAAAAAGAATTATTCCTTGTCTTGACGTGAAGGACGGACGCGTGGTCAAGGGTGTGAACTTTTTAGGACTCGCTGACGTTTCCTCTCCTGTCAAGCTCGCGTCTTTTTATTCTTCCTGCGGTGCAGACGAGCTTGTTTTCTACGATATCACCGCATCCTCCGAGGGACGTAATCTTTTCACGGACATTCTGACTGAGGTGGCAAGCACCGTCTTCATCCCCTTAACGGTTGGCGGCGGCATTCGCGAGCTTTCGGACTTTGAGCGCGTTTTGAAATGCGGCGCGGACAAGGTCAGCGTCAATTCCGGTGCCATTGCCAATCCTCGCTTGATTGAAGAGGCTGCCAAGCGTTATGGAGACCAATGCGTTGTCCTTTCGGTTGACGTCAAACGCGTAAACGGCGAATTTCGCGTCTTTGCCAAGGGCGGCCGCGAGGATACGGGAATCGAAGCGATCTCCTGGATCCGCCACGGCGTTGATATGGGCGCAGGCGAGATCGTACTTAACAGCATTGATACAGACGGTGTAAAAAAGGGGTTCGACCTGCCGATGCTCAAAGCGGTTTCAGACGTTGTTGACGTTCCCGTAATCGCCTCGGGCGGTGCCGGCTGTATTCAGGATTTTATCGAGCTTTTCCGCGCGTTACCGAAGGTTGATGCGGGACTTGCGGCTTCTATTTTCCATTTTGGCGAGGTTTCGATTCATGATTTGAAAATGCAGTTGACCGAGAACGGTATCACTGCAAGAATTTGAGGAGGTACTTATGATTTCTATTGATGAGCTTGTATTTGACGAAAAGGGCTTGATTCCCGCCGTGATCGTCGACGACGTGACGCGCGAGGTTTTGACAGTTGCTTATATGAACCGCGAAAGCCTGCAAATCTCTATGGAAAAGGGTTTGACCTGCTTTTTCAGCCGTTCAAGACAGGAGCTTTGGCTGAAGGGGGAAACTTCGGGTAACTACCAGCATATTGTCAGCATCACTGCCGATTGTGACAGAGATGCGCTGACAGTTGTCGTGAAGAGAGACGGCCCTGCCTGCCACCTCGGAAACGTTTCCTGCTTCTGCGATAAAGTTTATGAAAGCGATGACATGCAGGATTTCACACTCGACTCTTTGATGAAGCTGATTGCTTCGCGCAAAACCGAAAAGAAGGAAGGCTCTTACACGACCTATCTTTTTGAAAAAGGCATTGACAAGATTCTGAAAAAGGTTGGCGAGGAATCAACCGAGGTCATCGTTGCGGGAAAAGGCAACGACCGCGCCGAAACCATCTACGAAATTGCCGATCTCACCTATCACGTGATGGTTTTGATGATCGAAATGGGCATTTCCATTGAAGATATTCACCGCGAGCTTTCTTCGCGCCACGTGATTGATAAAAAAGTTAAACAGGAAAAAATGGTTTAAAAATGACAAGAGTATTGCACGCCGGCCGTGCAATACTCTTGCTTATTAGTTGGCACAAATATTCAAAAGCTCCGTGGGCGCTTCGATGATGTAATCGGCTCGGTATTGCTTGAACTCTTCAAAAGAGCCAAAGCCGTATAATACGGCCGCCGCATCAATGCCGTGCGCATGAGCCCCGACAAGATCGTAGAATCGGTCACCAACCATCAGAAAATCCTCTGTATCGAGAATACCTTGCGTTTGAAGCGCATAGCCGATCACACTTTCTTTACTGTCACGGCTGCCGTCCAATTCCGCCCCAAAGCAATGAGAAAAGAGATCATCGATCTTCATATGTTCAAGAATTTGCTTGGCAAACACTGTCGGCTTTGATGTGGCAAGCCAAAGCTCGGCTCCATATGAGCGCAAAGAGTAAAGCGTTTCTTTGACGCCGGGATAAAGCTCGTTTTCCATGATGCCGCTTTTGCGGTAATAAACGCGGTATTCCTCCACAGCGCGCTTGGCCTCTTGGATTGAGAAGTCGTAGTATTTCATGAAGCTGTCAACAAGCGGCGGCCCTATGAAGGGGCGAAGCGTGCTTTTGTCGGTGACCGTGATCCCGAACGAGGACAATGCGTAGGCAACCGAATTTGTAATCCCTTGCTCGGAATTGACAAGCGTTCCGTCAAGATCGAAAAGTATATGAGAATAGCGCAAGATTGGCACCTCCTTTTTTTACAGTATATCACGATTATCTTCAATAGTCAATAGGAAAAGCACTTGACAAAAAACCGTCGTTTATGCTATAATTAGAAAGAGATGAAAAAGTTATGAAAGGAAAAAATTCATGGCGAAAAACGCATCTTATAACGATCAAAGCATCACCTCGCTCAAGGGTGCCGACCGTGTCCGCAAAAGACCTGCGGTTATTTTCGGTTCGGACGGACTTGAAGGGTGTCAGCATTCTTTTATAGAGATCCTTGCAAACTCGGTTGACGAAGCGCGTGAAGGTCACGGTAACCGCATCATCGTCACCGCTTATCTCGACCATTCGATTGAGGTTGAGGACTTCGGCCGCGGCGTGCCGCTCGGCTATAACGAAACCGAAGGACGCTACAATTGGGAGCTCGTCTTCTGCGAGCTTTACGCAGGCGGTAAATACGATAATAATAACGATGGATCCGCTTACGCCTATTCGCTCGGTACAAACGGCCTGGGTGCTTGTGCAACGCAGTACAGCTCCGAATATATGACTGTCAAATCCTATAACGGCAAGCAGCTGTTCGAGATCGACTTTAAGGGCGGCGAGCCGAACGGAGATCTTCGCGTTCGCGATCTTGCGCCGCGTGAAGTCAAGAAAAACGGCACAGTGATCCGTTGGCTGCCCGATCTGAAGGTCTTTACCGACATCAGAATTCCCGATGAATTTTTCGTATCCATGCTGCGCCGCCAGTCGATGGTCAATGCGGGCGTTCGCTTTATTCTTCGCTTGGAGCGCGAAGGCGGTCGCTTTGAAGAAAGTGAATACTTTTATCAGAACGGTATTGCCGACTATCTTGCCGAAACCGTCGGCGATCAAGCACAAACCACCCCCGTTCTTTGGAAAATGGAAGCTAAGGGCCGCGACCGCGAGGACATGCCCGATTACAAAATGCGTGCCGAAATTGCATTTTGCTTTTCGAACACCGTCTCAATGACCGAATATTACCACAACTCCAGCTATCTTGAATACGGCGGTTCACCCGATAAGGCTGTGCGTAACGCTTTTTCCTATGCGGTGGATAGATATCTGCGTGCGCAGGGAAAATATAATAAGAACGAATCGAAAATCGGCTTCTCGGATATCGAGGATTCTTTGGCTCTGGTGATCAACAGTGCTTCAACACAAGCGTCCTATGAAAACCAAACAAAAAAAGCGATCAACAATGCCTTCATTCAGCAAGCACTGACCGATTTTCTCAAACAGAATCTCGAGGTCTACTTTGCCGAAAATCCCACGGATGCTATGGCCATTGCCAATCAGGTTCTTTTGAACAAGAGAAGCCGTGAAAGTGCTGAAAAGGCTCGTATTGACATCAAAAAGAAATTGCAGGGCACGATGGATATCGCTTCGCGCGTCGAAAAGTTTGTCGGCTGTATTTCCAAGGATCCCGCAGTGCGCGAGCTTTATATCGTGGAAGGTGATTCCGCGCTTGCCTCCTGTAAAACCGCAAGAGATGCCGAATTTCAGGCAATCATTCCCGTGCGCGGTAAGACGCTCAACTGTATGAAAAGCACGTACAGTAAGATCTTTGAAAGCAAGATCATCGTTGACCTTTTGCGCGTGATCGGTTGCGGTGTGGAGATCAGCGGTAAGGTCAAGGGCGATTTGGTTGCGTTTGATTATGATTCGCTCCGTTGGAATAAAATCATTATTTGTACAGATGCTGATGAAGACGGGTTCCAGATCCGCACGCTTCTTTTGACAATGTTTTACCGTTTATTGCCGACACTTCTTGAAAAGGGCAAGGTTTTCATCGCCGAATCGCCTCTTTTTGAGATTACGGCGGGCAAGGATACCTATTTTGCCTATAATGAAGCGGAAAAAGCTGAAATCATCAAGAATCTCGGTGATAGGAAGTACACCCTGCAGCGTTCAAAGGGCTTGGGTGAAAACGATCCTGAAATGATGTCTAAAACCACAATGAAGCCCGAGAGCCGCCGCTTGATTGCGGTGACGCCTGCAGATGCCGAGAAAACGCTTTGGATGTTTGAGGTATTGCTTGGCGACGATCTTCCCGAAAGAAAACGCTTTATCACGGAAAACGGTCACCGTTACGTGAAGGATGCAGATATTTAAAATAAAATATATATATTACGAAAGGTCAAAAAAATGGTTCATTCATTAAAGAAATCAACCTCTTTTCAAGGCGCACGCGGTCCTGTTCTGACAATCGTGATGGACGGTGTCGGTATTGCACCCGATAACGGAGCAAATGCCGTCAAGGCCGCCAACACCCCGACGCTTGACGCTTTGATGCGCGATTATCCGATGGTTCCCTTGAAAGCACACGGTACAGCCGTCGGCTTGCCCTCTGATGACGATATGGGTAACTCCGAGGTCGGCCACAATGCATTGGGCGCAGGTAAGGTGTTTGCACAGGGTGCAAAGCTTGTCACCCAGTCGATTGAAAGCGGCAAGATCTTTGCATCTGAAACCTGGAAAACGCTTGTATCGCGGGTGCTTACTCCCACGCAAACGTTGCACTTTATCGGCCTTTTTTCGGACGGTAACGTGCATTCGCACATCGACCACCTGAAGGCCATGATCCTTCAGGCGAAAAAAGAAGGTGTTCGCCGCGTGCGCGTCCACGTTTTGATCGACGGACGTGACGTTGGTGAAACATCGGCACTTGACTACGTTCTTCCTTTTGAAGAATTTCTGGCATCGATCCGCGATGACAGCTTTGATATTTGCATTGCATCGGGCGGCGGAAGAATGCAGATCACCATGGACCGCTATGAAGCAAACTGGGCAATGGTTGAAAACGGTTGGAAAACTCACGTCCTCGGCGAGGGAAGAACCTTCGCTTCTGCCGAAGAAGCAATCACCGCTTACCGCAAAGAGCTCGGCGTGATTGACCAGGATCTGCCTCCTTTCGTGATTGCGAAGGACGGTCAGGCAGTCGGTACTGTTGAAGACGGCGACAGCGTGATCTTTTACAATTTCCGCGGCGACCGTGCTATTGAAATCTCTCGTACCTTTGAGGCCGATGCGTCCTTTGACAAATTCGACCGTAAGCGTGTTCCCGAGGTCTTCTATGCGGGTATGCTTGAATATGACGGCGACTTGCATATTCCTTCTCATTATCTTGTCAGTCCGCCTGAAATCACCAATACGATGAGTGAATTTCTGTGTGCGACAGGTGTCACGCAGTTGGCCATTTCCGAAACGCAGAAATACGGCCACGTCACCTATTTCTGGAACGGCAACAGAAGCGGCAAGTTCTCTGAAGAATTGGAAACGTATATCGAAATTCCGTCCGACGTTGTGCCCTTTGAGCAGCGTCCTTGGATGAAATGTGCCGAGATCACCGACCGTTTGATCGAATGCCTTGAAAGCGGCAAATACCGCTATCTGCGCGTGAATTTCCCGAACGGCGATATGGTCGGACACACCGGT
>JAFVXT010000105.1 GCA_017501005.1 Clostridia bacterium | reverse complement strand
GGTCAACGATATCACCGCCGAGAATGACGAAATCCGGCTTTTGCGCGGTGATCTCGTCGCACACCGCTTGCAGCTCCTTGCGGTCAAGCGACACACCGTAATGCACGTCGCTGAGATATACCGCGCGATAGCCTTCCTCGCGGATAGCCTTCTCGGTTTGCACGGTATAGTGCGTGGCGACAACGGTATGCAAGTTGACGTAGCCGCAGACGAGCGCGATTGCCGTCAGAAGGATCGGCAACAGCGAAAGCGCATAGATTTTTTTCCAAACGGAAAAGCCGTTTTCATAGTGCTTACGCGCGATTTTTCTGAAGATAAAATTGCCCAGCTGAAAGAGGGCGGCAAGCATGAAAAAGTGCAGAAGAAAGGGCACGAAAAAGCTTTGGAAAACGAGCGAGCAGATGCCGATCGCAACCGACACACCCCAAAGGATCAGCTTGTTTTTGCGTTTGCTTGTATCCATGCCGCATGCTCTTGCGCCGCGGCGCAAAAAGAAAAAGGAAAGCCAGGCAACCAGCGCGGCCAAAAGCAGGAATACGACGTAAAAAACAGGCATGCGATTCACTTCCTTCTGTTTCAATGGACAGAATTATTCTATCACACAGTAAAGTATGTGTCAACATCAAAAGAAAAACTTGCCTGCAAAAATTGCAAGCAAGTTTTCTTAAAATCATTTGCGCGGATCGGTGAAGGTCACGCCCGCTTCGGTCAGGGTATTGCAGAGCAGTGCCACCTCGTCAAGCTCATAGGTGACGATATGGTCAAGCAGCGGCAAGCCGCTTCCTTGCAGATCCTTGAGCGTTTGCGAGCTGATCAGGAGCGCGCCGTGGATATTCTGATGCACGTAATCGGTTTCGAATTTTTTATCACCCGTCAGGTATTTAGTCAAGTCCGAGCCGACGAAGCCGTATTTTGCATAGAAGGCCTCGAGCGCGCCCTGCGTGCGGTTGTAGGTATCAAGCACCTCGTCAAAGGTCATGCCACCCTGCATATCGGCAAGAAAGACCTCAAGGCAACGCTCGGCTGCGTCCGAAAGATACGCATAGGTTCTACTGTCGCTGTTTTTCGTCTGATAATACTCGTTCAGCTCGGTCACAACGTCTTTTTTCACGTTCTCATGAGTCTTCGTGCCGCAGGTAAAGCGCGACGTATCATTGGCATTCGGCTTCGACGAAGAGAGTCCGATGTTACCGAAGGAGGTGCAGAAGATCGGCGTGACGCCCATATCAATGAGCATTTTGCCGCATTCGGTCAGCATTTTCCGATAAGATGCTTCGTCCTGCTTCACCGTATAGTATTTTGCACCGGGGGTGCTTTGATCGGCGAGCGAATACGTGCCATCGGGATTTTCAACGTAATAGACGTTACCGCCATTCTGCCACTTCTCATTTGTACCCGTCGAGCCAAAGAAAACGTAGTCACCGGGATTGAGGTTCATGAGCATTCTTGCCCAAATGCTGTTTTCGGGCGCGAAAAGCTGCTCGCTATCGGTTTTGGTCTGATTATAAGAGCCAACGAGGGATTTCAAGCCATAGCCGCCTATTGAGGGGTTGATGACTCTGACCGTATCGTTGAAATACTCGTCAAACTCATAGCCGAAGCCCTGCCACGGGAAGTAGGTTTTTGCGGGATAGTTATCGGTGGTGGTGGAGGCGGCAAAGAGATAAACCTGCGTCACGCCCTTGCCGTCGCCCGACGTACCTTCAATATCCTTCTTCCAACCGCCGAGCACGGTCTTCACGGCCGCAAAATGATCGTACTTTGCCTTGACTGCGGGCAAAAGCGTGCGGCAAAGCGTTGCGGCCTCGTCGATCTTTGCCTGCATATCGGCAAAAAGCTCGTCGGCATTGGCAAGATCCATGGCATTGGCAAACGTGCGGAGGTTAGCGTATTCGTTTTGCATGACGGCAAAGATCTCAAGCATCGCATCAGCCGCTACGCGCGCCTCGTTTTTCTTAAACGAAAGCATATCGGCCGTATACGATTCAAGCGTTGTGAGTGCACTCGCGGCCGACTGCAGATACTTTGCGCGCACACTTGCGTTCGTTTCGGTCAACGCCTTGTTTCGGTTGGCCTTCACGGTTTTGAGAAGCGTTTCCACTTCTGCCGAGCGGGTGGCAAAGGTTGTGCCCTCTCCGATCGCGCCGTCAAGAAGCGCGCTGATTTTTTCGTGGTTTTCGTCGAAAGCACCCTGCAACCGATCAAGATTGTTCATCACAGCCAAGAGAACCTTTCTGACGGCGCCCGCATGCACGTACTCGCCGTCTTTTCCTGCAAGTGTGGCACTTGCTTCATAAAGTGAAATGCCGTTATGGAACGCCCCGTTTTCACCCGCACCGTCGGTATAGATAACGATCCGACTTTCACCGCTCATAAAAACGGCATACGCGCGGTAAAGATATTCGGTAAAGACGTCTTCGTCCTTCAGCTCTTCTCCGTAAGGACGGGTATCGGCAAAGACGAGCGCGTCGGCACTATCCTCAAGCACACCGCTTTGGTTGACACCGTTTTTCTGCACGCAGATCAATCTCACGCCCGCAGGTGCGACGAAACTGCCGTCACTCTCTTGGCTGACCGTCAGATCGGCCATCTCAAAATCAGCGCCGTCGGCCGAAAGCATACCGACCTCGGCAAGCGTCGTGCCCTCGGGAAGCTCGGCAAGCGAAGCCTTGGAAAGCGCATAGCGTGCACGGATACCGACCGAGGTATAAAGCGAAAGCTGATAGCCTTCGAATGCAATATACTCGCGGTCGAAAAGACCTTTTTCGGCGGCATAAGCATCGAGAATGGCTTCGTCGAGCTCTTCTTTGGTCACGTCCTCATAAGAAGTATTGTATACAGACTCTTCACGACCGATCGTCGCTTCGGCAAATTGATTGTGAAGTGTTGCGCGCGTGGCACTGTTAAGCGATAAATACATATCAACGTTATCAATGCGATGATAAGCGGCAAGATCGGCAAAGTGGTTTTGCTTATACTCGGCTTCGCTCAAAACATCGTCATAAATACGAAGAGTGTAATAACCCATTTCAATGCCATTTCCGCCGATGATAAACTTGCCGTCATCAGCATTAAGGCCTGCGATTTCCATATTGGCGGCGGGCGAAAGATTCTTCATCGCTTCCGCTTCCGCTTGAGTGGACGGAACTTTTCTTGCCAGAGTCATCGTTTTCGGTCTTTCGGCAGTAAAACCACGCAGATAGGAATAATTGACAGTCCCGGACAAAAGAAGGTCACGGATATATTTGACGCTGAGCGAACCGTAGCCGTTCGTTTCGTCGTCGACGGTATAGTCCATCAGAATACTGAGAGAGAAGCTTTCGCCGACGTAATTGCCGAGCACGCGTGAAGGCGATCCCCACGTATGGTCGGCACAAGACTGCGAGAAATAGGAAGTAGGAAGATAGGGCACGGAAACGCTGGAAACAGCCTGATCTCCGGTGGTAGGAAGACCGTTTGCATCAAAGTAATAGACCACGTTTTCAGTCTTATCATTTCTGTAAGTGGCATACAAGCCTTGCACGTAGCCATAAGTTTCATTGACAGGCGTGCTCGTTCCCTGAGTGTGGCGGATCGTACCGAGCGTGATTGTAGGCAGTTTGCTCGTGCCGGTATAAGAAACTTGCTTCATGCTCATTTCAACGGTCACATCTTTATAGTTTCCCTTCCCATCCTTGGGAATCAGTGTGGAAAAATCGAGGTTTGCGGTGGAGGCAAGGAAGCCGTCGTCTGCCGTGGCTTTCGAAAGCGTGATCGTCTTATCTCTGCCGTCGCGGTCGGTGAGCGTTAAACTCGAAGCCGCGGCCGAGCTTTCCACAGAATCGAAAGCATCCCAACGGAACAGAAGATGATCCTGCACGTAAAGCGGTGCATATTTGTCTGCGCCGTCTGCGCCCTCGGTTTCTTGATTGGCGCTCAGGTCGCTATTTTGCGCAATCGGCGCTTCCACGGCCAAAATCGGCAAAAGCGCGCTCGGCAATGCCGAAAACACGAAAAGAAGCGCAAGCGCAAAGGAAAGAGCTCTTTTTTTGATCGTCATAATAATTAACCTCTCTATTGTTCGTTTGCAGATAAAAGCGTTTTTATACGGTTTTATCTCTCTATTGACATTCTACCATATTTATGATAGAATAATCGTGACAAAAATTCAAAAAAAGGTGACAAAAATTCAAATTTTGGAATTTTGTCACCTTGACCAAAAGCTCGCAAGGAGATTTCCATGAGTCAAACAAGTAAGCAAGCAAAAGAAATGCTCCCCCGCATGTTCCGCACGTTTTTGCTCACCATGCCCGCCCATTATCATGCCGCCATTGAGCTGCTTTACGTGGAGGAGGGACGGCTTTTCGTGATCGCAGACGATGGTGAGCACACGCTCACGGAGGGAGATTTTGCCGTCTTTGACGGCTCGGTTTACCACGAGGTCAAAAGTGACAGCGACTCCCCCGCGCGCGGCTTTTTGCTCACGGTGTCGGCGCAGCTTGCCGAGACGCTTGGCCTCTCTGCCAACCGAACTCTTGCCCGTCACGTGCTGACCGATGAGGACGGCCGCATCAAAACGGCGCTTTGCACGCTTTATTCCTCTGTCACGCGCCTTTCTCTTGCGCTTTCGGAGGAGGAGCACGCGCTTCTTTCGGAATACGTGCAATCTCTTTGCAAGACGCTTTTGCTTTCACTTTACGTGCGTGAAGGGACGGCGGATACGGTGCAGGTGAACGAAAGCCGCATCACGCCGCTCATACTCGCCTATCTTGAAGAGCACTATACCGAAAATATCAAGCTCAAAGACATTGCCGCCGAGTTCGGCTATTCCACCACGATGCTCTCCTATTATTTTGAAAAAAGCACCAAGCGCAATCTCAAGCATTATCTTGAGGAGATGCGGATCGCGCGTGCCGAAAAGATGCTCACGGCCGTCTCGCCGCCCACCATGCTGGCAGTCTCCGAGCAATGCGGATTTGATTCGGTGCGCACCTTTTACCGCACCTTTCAGAAGCACATGGGCAAAACGCCGAGCGAATGGCGCAGTGCCGTGCGAGAGGAACAGAATGCCGATTTAAAAAGCGGAAAATAAAAAAAGACCGAAGCGATCGCTTCGGTCTTTTTTGATCAGTTTGCAATGTAAGGCAACAAAGCAACCTGACGTGCGCGCTTAATGGCGGTTGTCAGCTGACGCTGATGCAAAGCGCAGGTGCCCGATACACGACGGGGCAGAATCTTCGCGCGCTCGGAAATGAACTTGCGAAGCTTTGCAGTGTCTTTATAATCGATGCATTCAATCTTGTCCGCGCAGAAAATGCAGACTTTCTTTCTTCTGCGATTCATGTTCGGACGGAAGGGACGCTCGTTTTCGTTTCTTTCCATGAGAGGAACCTCATACCTTTCCGACTCACCGAATCAAAATAGTCAGACCGAGTGCCGTGAGTCTGGCAAACAGTCATTCAATCGTTTTTTCAGAACGGCAATCCGCTATCGTCGGCAACGTCAACGAAATCAACGTTTGCCTGATGATCGCCGCTGCGGTTCGAATAAGCAGGCGCACCGTAAGCATCGGGCGTATACTGCTGTCCTTCACCCTGACCGCCACCCTGGGGTGCGCCGTCGGGCTTGCTGTCGACGAAATCAACTTCATCGGCGACAATTTCGGTTGCATAACGCTTCGCGCCTTGGGAATCGGTCCATGTTCTGTTCTGCAGCTGACCGCAGACAAGAATCGGACGTCCTTTACGGAAGCTGCGGCAAATGAATTCTGCCGTGTTTCTCCATGCAACGATATTGAAGAAATCAGCGGTGGGCTGACCTTCTGCCGCCTTGGAAAAACGGCGGTTGACAGCGATCGAAAAGCTGCAAACCGAAAGGCCGGTGGTCGTTTGCTTCAATTCGGGATCGGCAGTCAATCTGCCTACCAGGATCACCTTATTAAAATTTGCCATGGACTCCGCCTCCTTTTAGACTAATCTTAAAAATTATTCCTCAACTGCTGCTTCAGCAGGAGCTTCGGTTGCTGCAGGAGCTGCAGCGGCTGCGATCTTCTTCTCGTCAAGACGGACAACGATTGCACGCATGATACCGTCAGTGATACGGAAGATACGCTCAAGCTCCGCAGGGAATGCGGGAGCGCTCTTGAAGTTCACCTGGACATAGTAACCCTCGTTCAGATCGTTGATCGGGTATGCCAGACGACGCTTGCCCCATTCGTTCACGGAATCGATAGTACCGTTTGCGGAAATGAGGGAAGTGAACTTCTCCACCATTGCTTTCGTTTCCTCCTCGATCAGTTGAGGGCTGACGATAAACAAGGTTTCATAAGATCCGATTTTCTCCATGTGTTTACACCTCCTTATGGTCATTCGGCCACGCTTGTGGCAAGGAGAGGACTGCCGGGCAGTCCGCACCAGTTACTTATTTTACCATATATTTTTTTATTTGTCAAGTGTTCTTTTTCTTTTCTTCAAACTTTTTATCAAAATGGCCGCAGCTTCAAAACAAAGAAATTTCTTCCATATTTATGTAAAAGAAAAAGGCGCTTACGCGCCCTTCTCTGCTGAATTATTCAGCTTCAACAACTTCGATGTCTTCAGCCTCGTCGAGCTCCTCGAAATCCTCGTCATCAAGCTCGTCGAATTCTTCTTCATCATTTTTCTTGGTGAGAAGAGTTGCAACGATAGCAGCAACGGTTGCCACGATGGCAAGAATGCCGATAGCAATCAAAAACTTTTTCATTTTTGTTCTCCTTCCGCATATATTTTTTTGGTTAATAACAGTATACCACAAAACTTTTCGAATTGCAACTGTTTCCGACAGAAAAATTTTTATAAAAAAAATGTAAAATACTCTTGCTTTTTTGAAATAGATGTGGTATAATAATCTGCGTTATGGTTTAAAGCCGCATTTTTCGCGGAGTCCTCCGCGTGAAAGCGTCGGCATATTGAAACAGTCAAATTTTTCAATCAGTTGCACTTATGTGCAATGGGAGGTGTCAAAATGGCAAAATGCAGTTTGTGCGGAAAAGGTGTTGTTTTCGGACACAATGTTTCTCACTCCAACCGCAAAACCAACCGTACCTGGAAGCCCAACATCCGCCGCGTAAAGGCAGTTGTTGAAGGAACCAACAAGACCATCTACGTATGCTCTCGTTGCCTCCGCTCCGGCAAGGTTGAAAGAGCGTGAGTTTTTCATGCTCATAAAAAAGCGCCTAACGGCGCTTTTTTATTCACTTTTTTTCCCTGCGCCGTCAAAAAGCTCGCGTGCAAGAGAGGCCGCGATCGGCGCAAAAATCATGCCCGCAACCCCAAAGAGGCGTAAGCCCGCATAGCTGAAGAAGAGCGAGACCAAGGGATGCAGCCCCATCTGCGCCCCCACGATCTTCGGCTCAAGGATCTGCCGTGCGATAAACATCAGGGCAAACAGTAAAAGTAAGGCAAATCCGCGTGCGCCCGCCCCTGCGGCAATCGAAAGGATTCCCCACGGCACAAGCACAAACCCCACACCGAGCACGGGCAAAAGATCAAGCAGGGTGAGCAGTGCCGCCGTAAGAAAGGCATAGCGGATACCGATACACAAAAAGCCGAAAAGAAGCATGCAGAAGGTCAAGGCCGCCAAAAGCGCATACGCACGCACATAGCGCAAAAGGCAGCTTTTGAAGAGCGAGACCGTGCGCGCAGCCGTTTTTCTGTAGGCGTCGGGCACGAGTGAAGCGCAAAAAGCACTCACGCGGTGCAAATCAAGGGCAAAATACAGGGCGGCGATCAGCGTGATCAGAAGAAAGATAAGCGCACGCGGCACGAAGCGAAGCGCGTTTCCCACCACGCCCGAAAGCAAGGAAAGGGCAAGTGAGGTGCCCTCGCGAAGCAGTGAGTCCACCGTCCCCTCCAGCACCCCGCCGCCGATATGCTCAGCCAGGCCGTGCAAGGAATCGCGAAGTGATGCAAGTGCATTTTCCGCCCCCGACGAGCCGTTCCCCCAGCGCAAAAGAAGCGTCTGCGCCTCGTTTACAAGGCAAAACCCAAGCCAGAAGCAAAGAGCGAAAAGAAGCAATATCACAAATATCAGCAAAAGCACGCGCAAAAACGGTGTCGGCATGCCCGTTTTTCGGTGCAATTTCTCGGCAAGGCCGCGCGTGGCCAGGGCACAGAGATAGGCAATGGCAAACGGCAAAACGATCGGCAAGAGATACCGCACGAAAAGCGCGAGTGCCAAAACGGCACACAAGGCGCAAAAAAGAAAGCTCGCCGCCGCCTCGATCCTGATCTTCATTCGCCACTCTCCCCCTTTTTTCCACAATATATGCCGCCAAAGCGCGGCTTATGAACTCCGAAAAACAAAAAGAAGAGGTAAAAACTATGGTACTCATTGAAATGGAAAACGGCAAGAGCATGAAGGCCGAGCTCTATCCCGAGATCGCGCCCAAAACCGTCGCAAACTTCGAAAAGCTCGTCCGCGAGGGCTTCTATGACGGACTCATCTTTCACCGCGTGATCCCCGGCTTTATGATCCAGGGCGGCGATCCGCTCGGTAACGGCATGGGCGGCTCGAAGGAGCGCATTGTGGGCGAATTCCGTGCAAACGGCTACAAAAACGATCTGCGCCACACGCGCGGCGTGCTTTCGATGGCGCGCGCCATGGATCCGAACTCCGCATCCTCTCAATTCTTCATTATGCACGCAGATGCCCCGCATCTTGACGGCTCGTATGCCGCATTCGGCCGCATCATCGAAGGCATTGAAACGGTTGACGAGATCGCATCGATCCCCACCGACCGTTCGGACCGTCCGCGCGTGCCCCAAAGAATCGCACGCATGACCATTGTGGAAGAATAAGCCATGGGCGTGACCTTTGAACAATCCGAATACCGCGGCTATGAAGCGCTTGTCTTTGAGATCGATACGCGCAAGGTCATTCTGGTGCGCCCGAACAAGGAGATGGGGCACCGCCGCCTCGTCATGAAAACCGAGTATTTCGATGCCTTCCCCGATCTGCAAATTGAAATGCTCGAGCGCGGCTATCACTTAACTTGCGTTGAAAACAGAAGCCGTTGGGGCACGGACGAGGACTGCCGTACCAAGGCGGAGGTGGTGCGTTTTCTGCACGAGCATTTCTCGCTTTATCCCCGCGTCATCACCGTCGGCATGAGCTGCGGCGGCTTCCATGCCGTCAATTTCGCCTCGCTTTATCCCGAGCTGCAGTCCTTCCTCTATCTCGATGCGCCCTTGCTTTCCTTCCTCTCCTATCCTTACGGCATGGGTGAGATTGCAAGAAATGAGCAGGTCATTGAGGAGATCACGAAGGCTTACGGCTTTGATCTTCCCCACGCGCTTGCCTATAACCGTCAGCCCATTCACCGTCTGCAAGCCCTCACCGACGCACGCTTGCCCGTCGCCCTGGTCTACGGCGATGCCGATCAAAGGGTTTCCTGCCGTGAAAACGCCTTGATTTTAAAGGAATTTTATGAAAAAGCAGGCGCGCCCATCCGCACCTGGTGCAAGCCGGGCTGCGACCATCATCCGCACGGTCCGATCGGCTTTATGGATGAAGTGATTGACTATATCGAAGAAAATATGCTTTGACCGAAGAAAACGCAAGCGAAAACCTCCGCTTCAACTGCCACGCCGGCGGCCACGCCCACGACCCCGAAGGCTCGGGCATGCGGTTTTTACCGGAGAATTTGTAAAAACGGCACGCCACCGTACCCCCTATCGATACAATTCCGTACGGAATTGTATCATATCGAAACCGCCCCGCGGGCGGTTATATCGAATTTGCAAAGCAAATATATCGAGCCTCGTGACTTAAAAAGAGCCACGAGGCATATCGACAAAAAGACCGAGAAAAATCTCGGTCTTTTTTTGGTTTTCATTCGCAAAAGAATTATTTGGAAAGATTACCGTCCGTGCAGTAAACGGTATACTTGCCGGTAAAACTATTCCAGATTGATCCTTTTGCAATCGCATTCCACTCTGCCTTTGTCCCGCCAAAGTGAATGCTCGTCAAGCTACTGCAACCATAGAACGCCTTATCACCGATGCTCGTCACGCTTGCAGGAATTTCGATGCTCGTCAAGCCGCTGCAATTATAGAACGCATAAGAGCCGATGCTCGTACCGCCTGTGATGATGACTTCCTTCAATGACGCGGGGACGTAATCATCATTGTCATAATAATATGACGCACCAAAGATATAGCCAAAACGAGTATTTCCTGTGCCGTCATTTTCTGCGCCGACAAAGGGTAATTTTATGCTCATCAAGCCACTGCAGTTCTCGAACGCACCATAGCCGATGCTCGTCACGTTTGCAGGAATCTCAATGCTCG
>JAFVXT010000104.1 GCA_017501005.1 Clostridia bacterium | reverse complement strand
TATGCCACTCGGATTTTTGCGTATTTTTGAATGCCTTATACTCCTTTGCGGTGCAAGCGTTATCGCTTGGTGCTTCGCACTATGCTCGCATTCTGCGAGCCACCACGGAGCTTATCATTCGTATCATCAAAACAACCCCCGCAGTCCGAGCCCTGCGACTCGGTTCTGCGAGGGTTATTTGTCTTTTTCGCGTTGAAAATTTTGTCCTCTGCGATCGATTGATCAGCGGTTGTTGATGATCTTGGTCAGCTCAACGGGCGGTACGATCTTGCCGTCGCGGTAAACGCGCATGTTGCCCGATGCGATCTCGTCGATCAGAATGACCTCGCCTGCGTTATAGCCGAACTCAAACTTAATGTCCCAAAGATCAAGGCCGAGGGTTTTCAGGTCGTCGGCAACGAGCTTCGTGATCTTGAGTGTCTGATCCTTCAGGCTCTCGAACATGTCGGCCGTCATGACCTTCAAGGCAACCAGGCCCTCGCCCGTGACGAGCGGATCGCCCTTTTCGTCGTTTTTGAAGGTGCATTCGACGTAGCCGCCTTCAAGAGGCGTGCCGTCCTTAATGTATTCGCCGTAACGGCGCACAAAGCTGCCCGTGGCAACCAAACGGCAGATGACCTCAAGTCCGCCGCCGCCGAGATCCTTGCCGAAGCATTCGGCGGGGAGAACCTCCATGGTCGCGTTTTCAATGTCCGCACTGACGTAGTGGGTTTTGATGCCTGCGCGCTTGAGCAGCTCGAAATAGTAAATGGAGGTCTGCAGATTGGCCTTGCCAATGCCGTCGATCTTCAAGCCGACCGCGTTTTCGCCCGGATCGAACACGCCGTCCTTGCCCGTGCAGTCGTCCTTGAATTTGAGAAGCACGTTGCCGTTGTCAAGCCCGTATACGTCTTTGGTTTTGCCTTCGTAAATCTTTTTCATGATCCCATTTCCTCGTTTTAATAAAATTTTGTGAACTTATCAACAGAAATATTTTAGCACGAAATCTGTCATTTGTATAGGGGTTTTTGCAAAAAAATCGGCAAAGTGCGAAAAATTTACATTTTGTCAATCTACCACCGAAAAAGAGAAGTTTTCATAGTGCAATTTGACGTGAAGATCAACGCCCGGCGGCAACAGTGCCAGCGCAATGAAAAGCTCCTCGCCGCTCGCCATATCGGTGAGCGTGGCGTATTCCCCCTCGATCCTGCTGACAAGATAGTCCCTTTCCTCCATGCTTTTTCCCTCGCGGTTCTGAATTTTTATCTTCATATATTATATCAAAGTGCGGCTTTCCTGTCAACCGCTTTTTTCGGGCACGCCCCCAAAAAAATCATGTCGTTTCACTTTTCGTCATATTTTTGCTGCCGTGCGGTGAAAAATCTACTATATAAGAAAGTATCAGGAGGAGCCTTTCTTGCGGACGGGCAACAGAGAAAAAAGACGCAGGGGAACGGTTGAAACGTCCGACCGCCCCTCTCCCTGTACCGATCGCATGATAAATATATTGATAAATTTGTGTTTTTCTCTTGCAAAAAGTCTTCTTTTGTGGTACAATAACCGTACGTTCGCTTTTTTTCGGGCGGGCGTACAGTTTTTGATTTTAGAAAATGGAGTCTTTTTTATGAGTAACAGAAGTTCCTTTACGGGAAAAATCGGATTCGTCCTGGCCGCGGCAGGCTCTGCCGTCGGACTTGGTAATATCTGGCGCTTTCCTTACCTCGCGGCAAAATACGGCGGCGGTATCTTTTTGCTTGTGTATATCGCCCTCGCTGTCACCTTCGGCTTTGCCCTCATGGTCACCGAAATCGCCATCGGCCGTAAAACCCGCTTGAGTGCCATCGGCGCTTACGGCGCGCTTGACCGCCGCTTCGGTTTCCTCGGCGGTATCGCTTCCATCGTGCCGATCATCATTTTACCGTACTATTCGGTGATCGGCGGCTGGGTTCTCAAATACCTCTTCGGCTTCGTCACGGGCAACGGCTCCGAGATGGCGGCAAACGGCGGCGCGTTCTTCGGCTCGTTTATTTCGTCTAACGTCGAACCGCTCCTTTGGTTTGCCCTCTTCCTCGGCATCACCGCGCTCGTCGTTTTGCTTGGCGTCGATAAGGGTATCGAGAAGGTCAGCAAAATCATGATGCCGATCCTCATTGCGCTCATTTTGTTTATAGTTGTTTACAATATCGCAACACTTGACGGCGTGGGAAAAGGCATCGTCTATTATTTTAAACCCGACTTTTCCAAATTCTCGGTCATGACCGTGGTGGCCGCCATGGGGCAGCTTTTCTATTCAATGTCCTTGGCCATGGGTATCATGATCACCTACGGCTCGTATATGAAAAAGGATATCTCGATCCAGAAGTCTGTGCATCAGATCGAAATCTTTGATACGGGTGTCGCTCTGCTTGCAGGCCTGATGATCGTGCCCGCCTTCTACGTCTTCTCGCACGGTCAGGCCGATCAGATGAGCGCAGGGCCGGGCCTGATGTTCAGCGTGCTTCCGCAGGTCTTCGAAAATATGCCCGCGGGCAACTTCATCGGCGCCGCGTTCTTCATCATGGTCTTCTTCGCCGCACTCACCTCGTCCATCTCGCTCATGGAAACAGTTGTTTCCATCGTGCAGGATAAATTCAAGCACGGACGCCGTGTGTGCTGCCTCATCGTGCTTGGCATTTCGGCGCTGCTCGGTGTCGCTTCCGCGCTCGGCTACAGCCTTTGGTCTTCCTTTACGATCATCGGTATGCAGATCCTCGACTTCTTCGATTTCATCAGCAACAGCGTCATCATGCCGCTGGTTGCCCTGCTCACCTGTATCTTCGTTGGCTACGTCCTCAAGCCCAAGGCCATCTTCGAGGAGCTTGAGGAAAACGGTAAGGCAGGCCATAAATGGTTTTTGTCGGGTATGATCCGCTACGTTGCCCCCGTGTGCTTGCTCATCATTCTCATTTCTTCCGTGTTGAGCACGTTCGGCGTGTTGAGCATCTGATTTTAACTTTCATCAAACGACCGAAGCCTCATGTGTGGCTTCGGTCGTTTTTATGTCGACTGATATTGACTTTTTGAAAGTTGTATATTTCTCTGAAAAACGGAGAAAATAGGTGTGAAATACTGACCGAAAAGGAGAAAAAAGCAATGGTTGAACAGGATACGGTGAAGCTGCTCCGCGAGTGCGATGCAGGAGTGGAAATGGGAATCAAATCAATTGATGACGTGCTGGATTCGGTGAAAAGCACCGAGTTCAAGGAGTATCTCGTGAAGTGCAGAGAAGAGCATGAGCGCTTGAAGCACGAAATCGGGCAAAAGCTTGACGAATGCGGTGACGACGGCAAAGAGCCGAGCGCAGTCGCACGCACTATGTCATGGATGAAAACCAATATGAAGCTCGGTATGCACGACTCCGATCACACGGTTGCCGATCTGATGACCGACGGGTGCAATATGGGTGTCAAGTCCTTGAACCGTTACCTCAATCAGTATGAAGCGGCCGACGAGGTCTCCAAGGATATCGCCAAACGGCTGATCAATCTGGAAGAAAAGCTGGCAATTGATATACGGAAATATCTGTAAACAATAGTTTATATAGAACAAGGGGCTAGCTCATTAAAAACTCAGAGAAATAGCTACGAAAAGGCAAAAATCACATGAGTTTTTAATGAGCGCCCCTTTTAGAGGCTTGCGCAGTTAGATGCAGAAGTCGTGATCTCGGCATGATAGGCGTATAAAAATACGTCGAATGCCGAGAGCGCGACTAAAAAACGCATATAATAAAATCATTGAAATTCGTTAGAATTTCTACCTTAAAAGACCGCTTTTACTACCATTTTTTGATAGAAAAGCGGTCTTGTTCTTTACTTGTTCTTTTTCGTTTTTGGTCTGCGCTAAATGAGCCAGCCTCTTGCTTTATAGAATCGGCTTCAGCTTCAACTTTTCAATCGGCGTGATGCCGAATCTCGCCAGAAAATCGCGGCCGCGCCTCTCAAGGGCTTCGTTGCCGATCTCATCGGCTTGATGCGCGTCAATGCCCATAATGACCTCGTTGCCCACCTCACGCACGAGGCGGAAAAGACGCGCGGAGGGGTAGTGACGATTCGTGTAAAGGCCGTGCAGATTGCATTCGATCGGCATATCGTGCGCCTTGGCAGCACGCAGGATCTCGGTCATGCGGCGTGCAAAATGTTCGTCGCTCGCCTCAAATGCGTGCATGTCAGGGTGGCAGACGT
>JAFVXT010000103.1 GCA_017501005.1 Clostridia bacterium | reverse complement strand
TTATAACTCATAGCACGCGGAATGTCATTCCAAAATTCACACATAAAATTTAGAACTCGTAAATTTTCTTACTTTTTGTATACAACATCTTGACAAGCCGCACAGCCTTTGCTATAATGACGGTATGGATTTTATTTTAAATACGCTCGAAACCAAGATCAGCGTGCCGCGCATTGCCAACGTGCACTTCTTTGATTTTCCGCAAGGCTATGAGACCGTGCGGAACAGCCACCCCTTCCGCGAGCTTATCTTTGTTGCAAACGGCAGGATCACCGTTACGTCGGAGGAATACACGGGTGACTTGGACAAGAATGAATGCATCATGCACGGTACCGATCGCAAGCACGCATTTTCCTGCCCGAACCACAGCGAAACGACGGTTGTGGTCATCGGCTTTGAATGCGTATCAAATAAGCTTGATTGCTTTTCAAAGCAACCCATTCGCCTTGATGACAGCGAGATCAAAAAGCTTGCCGAAATCGTTAAGGAGGGGCGCAACGTCTTTCTGCCGCCCTATAACGTGCCCACGTACAACATGAAGAAAAAGAAGCGGCAAGCCTTCGGAAGCGAGCAGCTGTTGCGTGCGCACCTTGAATGCTTTCTCGTCACGCTTTTGAGAAAGCACGCGCTTCGAGATGAGGACGAGGAACGGGACGACACGGCATTTGAGATTGAGGAGATCATTAAATATATTGATGCGAATTTTCTTGAAAAGATCACGCTGCGCGAATTATCCTTTCTCTTTCATACCAACCGTTCAACGCTGTGCAAAAGCTTCAAGGCGGCAACAGGGCTGACACTATCCGAATACATCAGCCGAAAGAAAACCGAGCTTGCCAAGGAAATGCTCCGCACGTCCCGCCAAACAGTGGCGCAGATCGCCGAACAACTGCATTTTGACAGCACCGCCTATTTCTGCGCGTTTTTTAAGCGTGAAACGGGCATGACACCCGCCGTCTACCGCAAAAATTGCAAGGATGGCTACGGTGATTCCGTGACAGAAGATTAAAAATCCGTCCTTTGACGGAAACGGAGGTTTTATGGACGTTTCAACTGCCTTGTCCGAACGGTTCCCCTTTTTTTCGGAGCTGTCGGATTCCGACCGCGAATTTCTGACCAAAAACACCTATAAGGTTTCCTATAAAAAAGGTGCGGTGATCCACGACGGCAACCAATGCACGGGCGTGATCTTTGTGCAAAGCGGTGTTCTGCGCGTGTATATGCTGTCCGAATGCGGCAAGGAGGTCACGCTGTACCGCCTGTTCCCCGGCGATTTTTGCATTCTTTCGGCATTTTGCTTTGAAAAAAATATCACCTTCGACGTTTCGGTCGATGCCGAGGAGGACTCGAATTGCATTGTCGTTGCAGGACATGCGTTTGCCGCGCTTTCGGATCGCATTCCAAGCGTCAGGATCTTCGCGCTGCAAGCGACAGTCGATCGCTTCTCTACCGTAATTGAGGTCATGCAAAGCATGCTGTTCATGAGCTTTGATCACCGTCTTGCCGCCTTTCTGCTTGATGAGATCGCACGAAGCGGTGGCGACACGGTAAAATTAACGCATGAGGCGATTGCAAAATATATGGGATCTGCACGCGAGGTGGTGACGCGCACGATGAAAAAATTCACCAAAAACGGGCTTGTCGAAGCGTCGCGTGGCGGCGTTCGCATCCTTGACAAAAAGCGGCTTCGCGCCATGACGGTGTAAGCGGATTGCGATTTTTTCAAGTGTCGTAAATTTCAAAAAAGCAGGGAGGGGTTTCAAAAACCTCTCCCTCTT
>JAFVXT010000102.1 GCA_017501005.1 Clostridia bacterium | reverse complement strand
TACCTTATAGCCCTTCTTTCTGTAGAATTCGGGCGGGATAAGCATTGCGAGGTTGGTTTTTCCGCAAGCAGAGGGGAATGCCGCAGAGATATATTTTATGTCACCATTGGGGAACTGAACGCCGAGAATAAGCATATGCTCTGCCATCCAGCCTTCTTTTCTGCCGAGGTAGGATGCAATACGGAGTGCAAAGCACTTCTTGCCGAGCAATACGTTTCCGCCGTAACCGGAGTTCACAGACCAGATGGTGTTATCCTCGGGGAAATGGCAGATGTATCTGTTCTCTTCGTCAAGGTCTGCCTTTGCGTGCAAGCCCTTGATAAAGCCGTCGTTATCACCCATGGCTTCGATAACGTCGGTGCCGACACGCGTCATGATCAGCATGTTCAGAACAACGTAGATAGAGTCGGTCAATTCAATACCGTATTTTGCGAAATCACTGCCGACAATACCCATCGAATAAGGGATAACGTACATGGTACGGCCCTTCATTGCACCGCGATAGAGCTTGGAAAGCTTTTCATAGCAATCAGCGGGAGCCATCCAGTTGTTGATGTTGCCCGCGTCTTCCTTCGTGGAGGTGCAGATAAAGGTGCGGTTCTCAACGCGTGCAACGTCGTTGATTGCCGTTCTGTGCAGATAGCAGCCGGGAAGCTTTTCCTGGTTCAAGCGGATCATTTCGCCCGTCTTGCATGCTTCCTCACGCAGTGCCTCTGCCTGAGCTTCGGTACCGTCGATCCAGACGATTTTGTCAGGCTGAGTCATGGCAGCCATTTCGTCGATCCAACCGAGAACGTACTTGTTGTTGGTCATGATGTTATCTCCTATCAAAAATTATTAACACTTCATAGGTGAAAAGCCAATCTTTCCACATATAGTATTATATCATGCCTCTGTCAAATTTGCAAGTAAAAAAGACAAAAATCTCACGAAATTAACATACAGTTCATATATTCTTCACGTGTGTGAATTCCGGTTTTTTTATACAGAATATTGCATTTATTTTCACTGTATGCTATAATACTTTTAGTGCAAATTCCACATTTTTTGAAAGGAGGACATGAATTTTGAAGGAAAAAATCATTTTACATATTGCGGTTCCCTTCAAAAATGCCGTCAGGCAAGTCAAATCGCACGTGGCGCAGTTTCTTCCCTTTATCTTTGCGCTGCTTCTCATGCAAGCCCTGATTTTCACCGTCCTCTTTTTCTATGATAACAATTATCAAAACGAAAAGAACCTGATTGAATCCGAATACGACTATCACGTCATGGTCTCAGGGCTTGACGAATACCAGATGCTCAAGATCCGTGAAAAGCTCTTCCCCGTCACCATCAATTCGGCAATTGCCGAATCCGCCACCAACGTAGACGAAATAACAGGTGAAAAATACGACCGCATCACCTGCCACGATCCCGATACCGAGGTAACGGGCAACGAAAGCTACGACGTTTATTACCGCTTACTTACGGGCAACAAGGAATACGGTCTGCTCGACTTCACCCCCGACACGCTGGAAAGCAATTACGAAAGCTTTCTTTACAAGGTCTTGCCCGTCCTTTACGAGGGACTCGAGGAGGGCGAAGAGCCCCGTGCCGAAATCACGCTTTCCCCGCTTTACCGATTAGGAGAGCGCAAGACAGAAAACACTCTGCTTTGCGCACTCACCATGCTGCTTTTGCTTTTTGTTTCCTTGCTGATTCTGATCTCGCTTTTCAAAACGCGCGCCTCCCATTTTCAGTTTACATACGGTATCTATGCCACGTGCGGCGCAACCGCGCGGAAGCTGCAGCAGCTCGCCTTTTTCGAGCTTCTTGTCTGCCTCGCCGTCTCTTTTCTGCCGGCACTCCTTTTGGCGCTCGGCGTCACGCACGCGGTATACGCAAGCGCGGCAATTCCTTTCGCACTTACCCCTTCACTGATTCTCATAGAAATTCCCATTGCACTGCTGACGGTTGCTTTGGCTGTTATGCCTGCCATGAAATTGCTTTCCATGAAGGATCCCACACAGCTTTTGCAAGGCGAAGACCACTCAAACGTCATTTCCTCGCCCTCGCGCTCGTCGATTCTTCTCGGCCGCCGCTTTCCTGTTGATTACGAACGCTTGAGTGCTTGGCGTATGCGCCGCCACCACTTGAAGATCGCCGTCACGTCGGGGCTTTTGTGCACGGTCTTCATTCTCGGCCTTTATCTTTGCGCGGTCTACCGCGAGGAAATGCGTCTGGCCGCTTCCACCGATTATGATTTTACCTTCACCTTCGAAAAACAAACATATATTGACGAACGTACCGCCGATAAATTCCGCGAAACCGACGGAATTGCGCGCGTTCATAAAAGTCATTCTGAAAGAAAAGCGCTCTCCCTCTTCTCACACGTTCTCCTTGACCGCGCGGACGTCCGCTCCTTTTCGGGCTTGACGGAATATCCGAAGGGCGACCGCTATTACGTCACAAACGACGCCGCCTATCTGTGCGCCATGGACGAAGACCTGATCAAGGAGCTTTCCGAAAGCTACCGTTTTGACGGCGATCCGTATGCCATTCTCACCGAAAAAGATGCCGTCATCATCGGCGCAAGCTATCAAAACCGCTCGGTGCTTGACTATCAGGTGGGGGATTCAGTCTACGTGGCCGTTCTTGCCGAAAAGGAGCCTGAAATGGGCTACGAGCTGACCTTTGACGAAAACGGACACCCCGTATGGATTCTCGTGGAAAAAGAAAGCGAGACCAAGGAAGAGGAAACCACCTATCAGGACGTGGTGCAAAGCATGCTCACGGGAGAAAAGCAGCTGCTCCGTCAGATCGAAACCATGGACTTCGTCTACCGAAAGCTGACCGTTGCCGCCGTGATCTACGATTATCCGAGTGCCGCGAACGGCATTCCCTTCGTGATGAATGCGGCCTCCTACAAGGCCGTAACCGGTGAAGAGCCGACTGCCAATACCCTTTATATTTCTGCCGACGAAGACCTTTCGGGTAATGAGCTTTCCGTGCTCGAGGGGCGCATGCGCTTCTATACGCATCTTTTTGACGATACCTCTTGTATTTCGCACGGCGCGCACTTTGAAAACATAATCACCGACATGTCGCAGCATGAATATCTCATGCTCTTGTTTGCCTCCTTTGCCGTGCTTTTCGTACCGATCATTTGGTTCTATGCGCAGCTTCTCTTCTATTTTAAAAGAAAGCGCGAATTCGATCTTTTGCAATCAATCGGCGCAGATATGACAGTCATTCGCCGTCTGCATTTTGAAGGGGTGCTGCTCATGATTCCGCTCGGCATTCTTTCGCTTCTGACGGCAGCTTTGGCAACCTTTACCGTCTACGTGCTCTCCACCTTCGTGTTGCCTGTCGTTTTTGCTTCCGGCTCGGCGGTTGTCAGCAATTTTTCCCCGAATCCCTTAGCCTACGTCATTGCTTTTCTCTTGACCTTTGCAAGCTCACTTCTCTCGTCCTACATTCCTTTTCTGCGATACCGCGCCCAAAATAAAAGCGAGAACACAGTATTCACACGCGATTAACGAACGATACAAACGCCCCTTCGGCGAAATGGAGTAAACTATGGCAATTCTTGAAGTACGCGATCTGATTAAGCAATACCGCCAATCCGATTCCGTCATCACTGCGGTCAACCGCGCTAATTTTGAAGTGGAGGACGGCGAATTTGTGGCCATCATCGGCACGTCGGGTTCGGGAAAAAGCACTCTTTTGCATATATGTGCAGGTCTGCTCACGGCCAATAGCGGCCACGTCTTCGTGCGCGGCAACGATCTGACCGCTATGAAATCAAGTGAGCTTGCCGCTTTTCGCGGCAGATATATCGGTATGATCTTTCAACGCCACAACCTGATCCCTCAGCTCACGGCTATTGAAAACATTCTCGTCCCTGCCATGATGTGCAACAAGCCAGATTTTTCTTATGAGGAAAGCCTGAAAAAGACGGTTGCCGCTCTGCACATCGAAGACCGACTCAACCATCTTCCCTCCGAGCTTTCGGGCGGTCAGCAGCAGCGCGTGGCCATTGCCCGTGCGCTCATCAACCGTCCGCAAGTGCTTTTTGCCGACGAACCGACAGGCAACCTTGACCGCGAAAACGCAGAGGAAGTACTGAACCTGTTACTGGAAACCAAGCGCACGCTCAATCAAACGCTGGTGATGGTCACGCACGATATGAACATTGCCTCACGCGCAGATCGGATCTTTAAGATGGAAAACGGTATGCCGATCCCCTACAGGCTTGACAAGTCGTCAGGCACTCCGCTTTCATAAGCATCTCTTCGATCTTTTTTGTGCCAAAAGAACAAGAAAACACCGCACTTAGCGTGTTATCCTTAACGGAGAACATGCTAACCGCGGTGTTTTCTTTATATTCAAAGATTATTTAAGAGTAATACGCAATGCAGGGACGATACCGTAGCTTGAAGAAGCGACGTTCGCACCGCCTTCGCTGACCGCACCCGTATAAAGTGCAACGTGTGCGTTCGACGAGTTTGCAGCGTAAGGAGAACGCAGCCACCAGGAGCCGTTGCCTACATCCGTTTTTGCCTGATTGACAAATGCGCCGTTTGCACGGGCATAATCGCTTGTCAGCATTTTTCTTTGATGATCGGCCGTGCCGCATTCGGTCGCAAAGCCGTAACGGTCATCGGTGATCTCGCCAAAGGAAGGCAGGAAGACCTTGTCTTCGGTATCCTCGCAGGCGTAATCATTCGATGCGTTACCTGTGCTCGATGCGCTGTTGTCAACGGTTGTCACAGCAACGATTTTCTTTTGGAGATCATTGAAAGCAACCTCGTAGAAGGTTTCGTTCAACCACGCTCTGATCTCGCCGAGCTCATAATGATTGGCATCATCATCGTAACGGTGATTGGTAATAATGCTATCGCAAAGGATCAACGCTTCGCCGTTCATCTCTTCAAGAACAGTCCAGCGGATCGGCTCAACCTTGAAATAATATGCCGTGCCTTCCGTCACTGCGGTCTCGTTTGCAAACTTGTAGTTGTTGGCATAAGGAGTAGCCACAACCTTTGCATAATAGGCACCGTCAGATCCGAGGAAATAGCCGCGGGCATCAGATGTATCGGTCACAGTCACGTTCTCTGCCTTCAAGCTCTGCGGATATTCACCAAACCAGATATAATCGTCAATGCGGACATATGCTTCGTCATCAGCAATCACGGGCGTATCGGGAATAACGTCGACTTCGGGAGCTTCGGTCTCCTGCTCGGAGGGCTGCTCATCGGTCGGTTTTTCGAGAACAGGAAGTGTGATATTCATGGCAGGAACGACACCGATATTCGTGCGGCTCACCGTATCATAATAACCCTTGTCGCCGTCGCCGGGAATGCACTGCGCAAAGCTTTCCGCTGCGCTGCCGGGCGAACGAAGCCACCAGTAACCGTTACCGAAATCGGCGGCGGCACGACTCATATACGCACCGTTTGCGCGCGCATAATCACTCGTCAGCATCTTTCTTTCGTTCGTCTTCGAAAGACCGTTTTTGGAGGCCAGCTCATTATTTGCAATCAAGAAGATCTGATCCTTGGTGCTCGACTTATCGGCATAAGGGTTCTTGCTGTCGCCTGTGCTTTGGGCATTGTTGCTGACGGTTGTCGTCTGGATCAACGTCTTCTGCAGCTCACTGAATGCTGCTTTCATAAAGCCGTCATTGAGCCACGCTCTGATCTCACTGTTCTTATAATTATTGACGTCGTCGTCATAAGGACGAACCTCAATGATGCTATCACAAACGATCAGCGTCTTGGCGCTCGTTTGCGATGCAATGCGCCAGCGAATCGGCTCCACTTTGAAATAGTAGGTCTCACCCTCTGTCACTTCCTTGCCGTTCGCAAAGGTATAGCCTGCTTCATCGGGAGAAGCCACAACCTTTGCATAATAAGCACCGTCCGAGCCGAGAAAATAACCGCGTGCATCGGTGGTCGCCGTGATCGTTACGCTATCTTTTTTCAAGGTTTGAGGATATTCGCCAAACCAGAGATAATCATCAATGCGAACGTATGTTTGACCGAAAGGAATTTCGGGGACTTCCATCTTTTCGGTAGCTTCTTCCGTAGGCTCTTCGCCCGTTGCACCGTTCGAACCTCCCGCAGAAGCGCCTTCACTGGAGTCTTCCGTCGGTTCAACGGTTGGCTCTTCGCTCGATTCGCCCGAAGGCTTGCTTGCGCTCGGCTTTTCGGTAGAAGGTTCGGAGCTAGGATCACTCGAAGGTGCTACTGTCTCCTCCTCGGTTTGTTCTTGGGTTTCACTGTCATCACCGCACGCGCAAAAACCAACTAATGCAGTCACAAGCAACAGTGCAAGCAGAAGCCATACCGCTCTCTTTTTCATTGTAAAAACCTCCGTACAATAGTTTGAAAATAGAAAAGGCATTAACCGAAGTTAACGCCAAAAAAGCGAACTTCGATCACTCGCCAAACAAAACAAGAAAACGTACAAGCCGATCAGCAACCATTGCCTCGCATTTTTCGCCTTTTGATAAGGCCAAAACACACAAAAAAGCATAATACGCCCCTTTTTCAAAAGAGACCGTCTTATACTGCTCACTATGTAAATTTGTTTGACATTAATTATTATACCACCAAAGAACAGTTTTTGCAAGAGGTTTGCTCCATTATTTTTATAAATATTTTTGCAATCCTTTTGCAAAACGCCCTTTTCGCTCCGCGCAAGCACAAAAAACACCGAAGAGCGCAAGCATTCTTCGGTATTTTTCTATAGTTTCTCATTCACTGCTCTCCCACTCGCGGAAGGTTTATTGCAGCCTCTCCCGAATCGCCGTATAGCGCAGAACCTGACGGTTATTTTCCACCATTTGCGAAGCGATCTCGCGGGAGCCGACCAGCACGACCATTTCGCGTGCACGGGTAACGGCGGTATAGAAAAGATTGCGCGTGCGGAGCATGGGCGGACAATCGTGGAGCGGCAGAATGACGACGGGGTATTCACTGCCCTGACTTTTATGGACGGTGATGGCGTAGGCATGTTCAAGCTCATCAAGAATTCCGAACTCGTAAGTTGCCTCACGATCCTCAAATTCGATGATCATTTCTTTTTCTTTTTCGTCGATTTTCCGAATATAGCCGATATCGCCGTTAAAGATGCCTGTACCTTCAAACGTGCCCTTCACCCACGGCACTTCATAATTATTGCGGATCTGCATGACCTTATCGCCCTCTCGGAAAATGATGCCATGGGCGGCATGCTCGCGCTTACTGCGCGCGGGGGGATTCAATACCGCCTGCAGGAGGCGGTTCAGATTCTCCGTGCCCGCACTTCCCTTGCGCGTGGGGGTGATAACTTGGATTTTTTTCTTGATATCATCGCCGTAGGCGCGGGGTAAGCGAGTGCTGACAAGATTCGCCACGGTATCGGCAATCTGCGCACCTGACGGACGCGGCAAAAAGAAAAAGTCTCTGTCCTTTGCATCAAGATCGGGCATTTCACCGCGGTTGATGCGGTGGGCGTTCGTGATGATCAGGCTTTTCTCGGACTGACGGAAAATTTCGGTCAAGCGCACAACGCGGAAGGCATCTGAAGCAATGAGATCGCAAAGGACGTTCCCTGCCCCCACCGAGGGGAGCTGATCGGCATCTCCGATGAAAACAAAGCGGCAACCGCGCTTGGTGGCGCGCAGCAAAGCTTCCATCAAAAGCACGTCGAGCATCGACGCTTCATCAACGATGACGACGTCCTCTTCAATGGGGTTATTCTCATTGCGGCAGTAAAAGGAAGGCGCATCCTCGGCAAACTGCATTTCAAGCATGCGGTGAACTGTTTTGGCCGGTGCGCCCGTGGCCTCGGACATACGCTTGGCGGCTCTGCCCGTTGGGGCAACCAAGGCCACTCGCAGGCCAAGCGAATCAAAAATCTCGTTGAGCGCTTTGATGAGTGTGGTTTTTCCCGTACCGGGGCCGCCTGTAGCGATCAGAACACCGCTCGAAAGCGACTCGCGAATGGCAAAATGCTGCATAGGTGCATAGATGAGATGATTGACAGACTCGGCACGTTCGACCAAGCGCTCCACGTCCTCGGGGGAAAACGCGGGTGCTGTGCGGTCAAGCTCGGGCAAGCGGCGCGCGATATACTTCTCGGCTTCCGCATAGCGGCGCGTAAAGAAGAAATACTGTCCGTCCTTTTTATACGTAACGATGCGCCCCTCGGCCAGGCAGGCCTCAAGCGCCGTGAAAAGCTCGTCCTCCGAGGCCTCAAGGTGCGCTTGCGCGGCGGAGAGAAGCTTATCCTTCGGCAGACACGTATGACCGTTTGTCTGCGTATTGTATTCCAATAAATAAATGAGTCCGTTTTGCAGTCGGCTCAAATCGCTTGGCAAAACACCGAGCGACTGCGCCAGCGAATCGGCCATGGTGAAGGAGACGCCGTCCACACGCTCGCAAAGGATATAGGGATTTTCCTTGATCCTTTCCTCCGCATTTTTCCCGAGCGTTTTGCAAACGCGTGCGGCAAGCGTGGGTGAAAGATGGTCACGGCAAAGCATCATCACGCGGCGCACGCTTTCCTGCTCAATGAAGGATTTATGAATGGACGCCGCCTTTTTGGGAGAGATGCCCGAGATATCGGTCAGATAATCGGGGTGCTGTTCAATGACGATGAAGGTATCCTCGCCGTAACGGTCAACGATTGCGCGGGCTGTCTTTTTTCCGACGCCCTTGATGGCACCCGAAGAAAGATAGCGCAAAATATCCGCGCTTTGGCGCGGCATCATTTTTTCATAATAGGAAACGACGAGCTGGTGTCCGTATTCGGGGTGGCTTTTGAAAACGCCCTGCACTCTTGCCTCTTCCCCTTCGTGCACGAAGGGCATTGTGCCGACCGCCACGATCCCTTCGCCCTTTTCATTCAAAAGAAAAATGACGGCATAGTGATTATCGGCATTGGAGAAAATCACTTCTTCAACCGTTCCCGAAAACTCTACCGTCATATTCTCTTTCATGGGAAAAATCCTTTCTTTTGGGCATTATTCGCCGATTTTATGATAAATGGGAATCCCTTCGTCACGCAAAAGGCGAACCGTGCGCATGTTGATAGGGCCGTCGAAAAGCACGACGGGCAATCCCTCCGCATCCTTGCTTGTAAGTGCCATCATCTGCACGGCGTGCCACGCGCAAAGAACCTCGTAGCCGTCCTCATACTCCTCGGCGCGAATCCCCACGGTATAACGGCGGCCGACAAGACCGCCGATCAGTTTACTTAACAGAAAATAAAGCCCGATGACCGCCAAAAGGCAGATGATAATGGAAACAAAATCGATCCGTCCCATGCTTTTCTCCCCCGCATATCAGAAATTCGAGCAAAAAATACTCTATTGACAGAATATGCGCGAGGCCGTCAAAGTGTGACAGCTTTTTCCCTATTTTTTATTTATGCCTTTTGAAGAGCCTCGGCAATATCGGTCTTTTCCCAAGGCGCATCAAGATCCTCGCGTCCCATATGACCGTAAGCGGCAAAATCGCAATAGATGGGACGGCGCAGGTCAAAGCGGCGAATGATGGCGGCAGGACGCAGATCCACCAAAGCACAAACACGCGAAGCGATCTCTTCGTCCGAGATCTTGCCCGTACCAAAGGTATCGATCATGACCGACACGGGGCGCGCCACACCGATGGCATACGCGATCTGCACCTCACAACGGTCCGCCAAGCCTGCGGCAACCACGTTTTTGGCAACGTAACGGGCCGCATAGCAAGCCGAACGGTCAACCTTAGTCGGGTCCTTGCCCGAGAATGCGCCGCCGCCGTGACGTGCATAGCCGCCGTAGGTATCGACGATGATTTTTCTGCCTGTCAAGCCAGTATCGCCCTGCGGGCCGCCAATGACGAATCTGCCCGTGGGGTTGACGTAGATCTTGGTATTTTCATCAAGAAGCTCAGCGGGAACCGTTGTTTTGATGACCTCCTCGATGATATCGCGGCGAATGGTCTCGGCCGTGACGTCCTCGCTATGCTGGGAAGAAACGACCACCGTATCAATGCGCACGGGACGGTCGTCCTCGTATTCAACCGTCACCTGGGTTTTACCGTCGGGACGCAGATAAGCGAGCTTGCCCGAGCGGCGCACCTCGGTCAGCTTTTGTGCCATTTTGTGTGCAAGCGAGATCGGAAGAGGCATCAGCTCCTTGGTTTCGTTGCAAGCATAACCGAACATCATGCCCTGGTCGCCTGCACCCGTATCCAGCTCGTCCGCAAGCTCGCCTGCCTTTGCCTCGGCGCATTTATCAACGCCGAGCGCGATATCGGGCGACTGCTCGTGGATCGAGGTCAAAACGGCGCAGGTGTGGCAATCAAAGCCGTATTTGGCGCGGTCATAGCCGATTTTTTCAACCGTTTTACGCACGATCGCGGGGATATCAACGATCGCCTTGGTGGTGATCTCGCCCATTACGGTGATCACGCCCGTGGTGGCAAAGGTTTCGCACGCAACGCGCGACATGGGATCCTCTGCAAGCATGGCATCAAGGATCGCATCGGAAATTTTATCACAGATTTTATCGGGATGTCCTTCGGTCACCGATTCAGATGTAAAAAGTTTTCTTGCCATTTTCAGCTTCCTTTCGTGCAAGAGCGCAAAAAGATGGGGTTGGCCCACGTACCCGAAGACGCATGGGCTAACCCCACATCTCATCTTCGGGAATTGGCACCTTGTTCATACAGGTTGCCGGGCTTCACAGGGCCTGTCCCTCCGCCACTCTTGATAAGAATTTCTTATTGAATTGTTTTTTGTGATAACAGTATAGCACAAGTTGAGATCAAATGCAATAGAGTTCATCACATTTTATCAAAAAAGATCAATTTATCTTTTTTTGGTGCGAATTTCGTCGAGAACCTTGCAAACGAAGGCATCAAGCGACATCACGCCGCCCTCGCCCTCCTTGCGTGCACGAACGGAAACCGTATGCTCCGCTTGCTCCTTTTCGCCGACAACGACCATATAAGGAACCTTGGAAAGCTGTGCCTCTCTGATCTTATAGCCGATCTTTTCATTGCGCGCATCAACCTCGACGCGCACGCCTTCCTTCTCAAGGGCCGCCTTGACCTCGTATGCGTAATCCTCAAATTCAGGGGCGATGGGCAGAACCGTGATCTGGTTCGGCGAGAGCCAGAGCGGCAATGCACCTGCATATTTTTCAAGCAGGAGCGCCAGAGTACGCTCATAGCAGCCAAGCGAGGTACGGTGAATGATATAGGGAGTTTTGGCAGAGTTATCGCGGTCGGTATACTCCATGCCGAATTTCTTTGCGAGAAGCATATCGATCTGAATGGTGATCAGGGTATCCTCCTTGCCGTGAACGTTCTTGATCTGAATGTCAAGCTTCGGTCCGTAGAAGGCGGCTTCGTCAATACCGATCTTATAATCGATGCCGTTTGCATCAAGCAGTTTCTTCATGATGCTCTGCGCTTCCTCCCACTGCTCTGCCGTACCTTCGTATTTATCGGTACGCGCGGGATCCCACTGCGAGAATCGGTAGGAGCAGTCCTCAGCCAAGCCAAGTGTTTCCATCATGTACTGCGCAAGCTCAAGACAGCCGCGGAATTCTTCCTCAAGCTGCTCGGGACGCAAAATCAGGTGTCCTTCGGAGATGGTGAACTGACGGACACGGATCAGACCGTGCATTTCGCCCGAATCCTCGTTACGGAAAAGCGTGGAGGTTTCGCCGAGACGCATCGGCAGATCGCGATAAGAACGCTTGCGGTTCAGGAACACCTGATACTGGAAGGGACAGGTCATCGGACGGAGCGCAAAGCATTCCTTGGTTTCGTCAGCCGGATCGCCGAGGACGAACATACCGTCAAGATAGTGATCCCAGTGGCCGGAAATGCGGTAAAGATCGCGCTTGGCCATGAGAGGCGTTTTGGTGAGAAGGTAACCGCGCTTCTGCTCCTCGTCCTCAACGAAGCGCTGCAAAAGCTGAATGGCACGTGCGCCCTTCGGGAGCATGATCGGCAAGCCTTGACCGATCACATCGGAGGTGGTGAAATATTCAAGCTCGCGGCCGATCTTGTTATGGTCGCGCTTTTTGGCTTCTTCAATAGCAGAAAGATGTGCGTTCAAGGCGTCCTTATTCGGGAATGCCGTGCCGTACACGCGCTGAAGCATCTTGCGGTTGGAATCGCCGCGCCAATAAGCGCCCGTGCAAGAAGTCAGCTTGAATGCCTTGACCGCCCCCGTGGCAAACAGATGTGCACCTGCACACAGGTCAACGAAATCGCCCTGGCGGTAGAAGGAAATGGTCTCGCCCTCGGGCAGATCCTCGATCAGCTCAACCTTATAAGGCTCGTCCTTTTCACGCATGAAGGCAATGGCCTCCTCGCGCGGAAGCGTAAAACGTTCAAGACGCAAATTCTCCTTGACAATCTTCTTCATTTCACCCTCAATGGCGGAAAGCACGTCGGGCGTGAAGGAAACCTCGCTGTCAAAATCGTAATAAAAGCCGTTATCGATAGCAGGACCGATGGTCAGCTTTGCCGCGGGATACAAGCGCTTGACTGCCTGTGCGAGAATATGAGAGGCAGTGTGACGGAAAACGCGCGCGCCCTCTTCGTCGGCAAAGGTCAGGAGCTTGACCTCAGCATCGGCATCGAGCTTGCTCGTCAGATCAACGACCTCGCCGTTCACCTTCGCCGCGAGCACCTCGCGCGAAATAATGCCGAGCTCTGCCGCCGCGTCGTAAACCGAAAGCGGCTCTGCAAATTGTTTCGGAGATTGGCCTTCAAAAGTAACCGTATACATCTTTTTGTTTCCTTTCTTTCTATAGAAAAGTTTTTTAAAATTAAAAACACCCCGAACAAACGGTTTCGTTTGTTCGGGGTGTGGACAAACTGAACTGTCCGCACGGTTCCACCCGAGCGTTTCACTCTTATATCAAAGATAAAATACCGCAGGCGGTACCGCATGGCTTTCACCGAATCCGCTTTCAGCACAAGGCGGATCTCTCTGTCGGTTTCCCTCATACGACATATTCTGCTTATATTAGTATAACACGAAAAAACGAGTTTGTCAAGAGCTCTTTTTCACAAAAAATGAAATTACCTCAAAGCGCAGTACCGCGAATTTTTCTACGGCGGCCGCTTCATCGGTGACGATACAAGCATCGAAAAGCCGCTTTTCATCACCGCCAATCTCTTTGAATCACCCGATGGCCGCCGCTTGTTTGTGTTTTGGAACGAAAGCGACACAAACCATACCGTCGAAGCCTACGGCGGCGCCTTCACACTCAAACCGAACGAGTTCGTCCTTAAGGTGCTCGCTAAATAAATACCGCAAGCGCATCCCGGGCCGAAAGGAAGTTCGCCTCGGTTCTCCCGCGAGTCCCTCTCGACTTTCCCTTGATTCACCGCACGTATTTCGAAAAGCATTTTAAAAAGTTTCAAGAAAAGTTTTTGAGAAAATGCGAAAAAAGGCTTGACAATTAAAAAATGATGTGCTATAATACCAAAGGTGTTGAAAAACGCGAGTTTTTCCGACACATCTGGGTGTGGCGCAGCTGGTAGCGCGCTACCTTGGGGTGGTAGAGGCCGCAAGTTCAAGTCTTGTCACTCAGACCAAGAAAACGAGTAGATTATTTCTGCTCGTTTTTCTTTATTTTACAAGGGTTTTTGGCACTTT
>JAFVXT010000101.1 GCA_017501005.1 Clostridia bacterium | reverse complement strand
GATAGCCGACAGCGTTCAAGACCATATCGAGCGAGTAGCATCCGATATCAGCGAGTGCGCCGAGACCTGCAGTCTTGTCTTCGATAAAGGAGGTGCCGAAGGGCGTAGGAATGCCACGGCGACGTCCGCCACCGGTCTGGATGTAGTAGATCTGACCAAGCTCGCCGGATTCAACGATCTTCTTGATCATCTTCATGTTTTCGTCAAGACGGGGCTGGAAGCCGATCGACAAAACCTTGCCGCTCTTCTTCTCTGCGCGCATAACCTCAACAGCTTCTTCAAGCGTAACGGTGAAGGGCTTTTCGAGCAAAACGTTCACGCCCTTTTCGAGTGCATAGATAGCGGGCGCTGCATGCTGACGGTTGTAGGTGCAGATCGAAACTGCATCGAGCTGCAGGCTCTCATCATCAAGCATTTCCTTGTGAGATGCATAGTCGGTTTTCACGCCCTCAACGCCGTGCTTCTTAAAGAAAGCTGCGGCCTTGCCGGGAATGAGATCTGCGCCTGCGACGATCTCAACGTCGGGCTGTTGGAGATAACTGAGAATGTGTGCATCTGCAATCCAACCAGTACCGATGATACCAACACGCATCTTCTTGGTGGTGTCAACAACTGCTTCTGCCGAACTCTTATTCGGATTAACCAAATCCTTTTCGCTTGTTGCCATAAGTTTGGTCCTCCGTATGTAATTCTTTTTTTGGACATAAAGATGTCCTTTACTATGTATTAGTATAACAGATAAATTCCCATTTGTCTATACTTTTTCAAAAAAAGTTAAAATATTTTTATTGATTTTCTATATTTTTTTGAAGATAAAAAACGCTGTCGTCATTTTTTCACCGACAGCGTTTTTATGAGTAAAAATTATTGGTAAAGCGTAAGATCGGGAGCTGTGATCTTCACGTTTTCGGTTTTGGAAACCGTGCAGGAAGCACTTCCCTTCACGGTGACTTTTTTACCGTCAACCTTCATTTCGGCTTCGTAACGGTAGGTATACCTCATGAGCTTACCGGTTGCCTCGTCAAAGCTGTAGGATGCCGAAAGATCTTTATACGTAACGTCTTTCACCTCAAGGCCCGTCGCCTGCATCGCACTGGCCAGCTGCGAATAAAGCTCCACCGCCTTATCTGACGTCGATTCCCACGGTACGGTAAAGGTTACCGTGATAACGCCTTTTTTTATGCGGGCACTGTAGTTTTCGACCTCGTCCTTTGCAAAGGAAAGGAAAAGGCTGCGATCGTCGATGGCCGATACGTCGGTCGCTTCTTTATAACGCCTGTCGCCTTGGCTGTAATACGCCATGCCATCTTTATAATAAACCGAAAAAGAAGCTTCTTCCTTCGTCTTGACCGTGTAATCACCGTTCAACTCGAAAAGCGTACCGTCCTCCGAGCGACGGAAGGAGGTTTTGGACTTTTGAGAAGAATCCACGTCATACTTTTTGAGACTTGACTGCTCATAATGAACCTTTACCGCGCTTTCGGTAACAAGCTCGGCTTCTTTTAAAGCATTGGCTTCTGCGAGAACCTCTTCCAACGCCTCAAAAGAAATATCAATGGGCTTTCCCTCATCTGCACACGCAAAAAGCAGGCATGCAGTGGCGGCCAGCAAAAGAAAACTCACAATTCTTTTCATATTCAAATCCTTTCGAAACGATCAATTGCCCTGCAAACCGAAAAGAACCGACGCGACCTCTTCGGAGGGCGATACAGATAAAAGGTAGACCATTTGATCAAACTGAACGTAGATTTTGTATTGCTTATAGGTTCCGTTTTGAGTAGGGATTTCTTCCACACTGAGCTTTCCTAATCTGCATGTAAGCCTGGCGAGCTGATCCTCATCATTCAAATATTCAATGTCAGCATAAAGAGCATGTTCGGGATCCAAGCCCCAATCGGTAAGCTGTGCACTGCTCGGATTGCCCGATGCGACTTCACTGGGCGAAACGCTCATATGACCGAAGAACCCCCAGCCTTCGAGGGCTTCGCCGTTTGGAAAAGGCGAGCTGTGAACAACTTGATTTTTATTGTCTTTCAGGACAACCGACTGCAAGCGGTCGCTTTCGAAATAGCGATTGGTCGCATCCATCACCAACAGATGTTGCGGATAATACGTGAGAAGTTCTTTATCAAAATCGAGAAGGTAAACACCTTTTTGATAGCTTGATGCGGCATAATAGCGATTGTCAAGATCGCACTCGTTGCCGATCCACACGTCAATTTGATCCCCCATACTGTTTTCAATGGTAAAAGAGGGGGGGTCGTCTGTATAGAAGCCATACACGACGTTGCCGTACGAGTTTTCAACAAAATAGGTGGAGGAAAGCTGCGTAAAGGCAGTTGCCATCGTCAAAAGCATGTCCTGATTAAGCGGCCAATCGGGATAGCTTTCCGCATAAAAACGGCCGTTTTCGTCCTTGACGTAACGGTTGCCCTTCAAAGTAAACGCTGTCAGGCTCGCTGCCGACATATTGGACAACAGTGTAGGATGATCAAGCTCATGAGGATCCTTTTCCGTAGGTTCTTCGCTCGGTGCCGACGTAGGGGGATCGGTGGGCACTTCCCCATCCTTTAAAACCAAATGGTAAACCGTGACGAAGGCAACGGTGAACAAAACGAGCACGATTGCAAACAAAAGCAGAAACAAATTCCGTTTCTTCATAAAAAATCAAACCTTTCCGAATTGGAGCGCCGTGCGCATATCATTTCAAATTATACCATACCTTACGCTTGGTGTCAAGTCTGCCGCACAAAAACACACTTTTTTTACCATCTCTGTATAAAAGCGAAAGAAGAGGCAAAAATAGAAACAGAATCACAGCGAAAGGAAGAAAAACCATGGACAAGAAACCAAATGAAAGAGCGGCATCGCTTCAGGCGAACCGTATTCTGTACCTCGTCATCATCGGCGTGCTTTGCCTTGCCGCCATCATCGTCGGCATCACGGCAGCCCTGCGTCGCCCCTCGGGCACAGCGCTCCCCAGCGTATCCCCGAGTAACGGAGAGACAGAAAAACCGAGTGAAAGCGTGAGCGAAGAGCCGTCCGCACCCGAAAGCTCCGCCACACCTCCCTCTCTCACCTCTCCCGTTGCGGGAAACGTCAACAAAAAGCACGATCTTTCGGTGCTCGTGCAGTCGATCACAATGGGCGACTGGCGCGTGCACAGCGGTCTTGACATCGCGGCCTCGCTCGGCTCTGAGGTTCGCGCAGCAGCAGACGGCACAATCGAAAAGGTCTGGCAGGATCCTCTCATGGGCACCTGCATCTCGATCACCCACGCGGGCGAGCTGACCACCGTCTATCAGAACCTGCATGAAACCGTAGCCACGGGCATCGTCCCCGGTGCCACCGTCAAAATGGGCGACACCATCGGTGCCATCGGCGAAACCGCACTGATCGAATGTGCCGAAGAACCGCACCTGCACTTCGAGGTCCTTCTCAAAAATGAAAAGGTCGATCCGCTCGACTATATCTCCAAGGAAAGTCAGGCGGCCTCGCTCACCTTTGATGAGGATCAGCTTTACGAAGGATAAAAAAAAGTCATCCGAAAAACAAATTTGTTTTTCGGATGCTTTTTTTATGGGTTCTGCGTTTTTTGGTAGACAAGAACCCTTCCCTCAATCTCATCGACCAGAACGTAGCCGTACTCTGCCAGCTTTTTCTTCAGATTGGCAAGGCCGTTCGTTTTCTTCTCGTCGGTGGCGAATTTGCGATTGATATACGAATCGTTCGGCTGCAGGATCACGTAATCGGTCGAGAAAGTATGCGCATCACTGCCGTAATAGAGATCGTAAAGAATACGGCGGCGAGAAAGCGGCACGGTATACCAGGTGGTTGTCGTCACGCTCGCCTCCTCGGGAATGGTTTCCAGAAGCTCGTCGATCTCGGAATGAACGGCTTTGTTCGCCTCATAATTCTCCTTATAATACTCAATCTTTGCACCAACGGTCGGCACGAAGAGCGAGATTGCGGCAAAGAGTGAAACCAAAGCCAACGCACGGCGAGGCTCGGGGCGCTTCATATCCGCAAGATTGAGAACCGCAAGATAGAAAAGGAATGCCGTTGCGCCGTATGTATACTGGAAGAAAATATCGTGCTGATATTGGTAATCCGACATCAGATTGATGAGAACGTACGGAATCAAAAGAAGCAACCGCTCATGCTTTCTCGTCATGAACGGAATGAAAAGCAACGGAAGCATGGTTTGAAGGAAAAACGTAAACTTTTCAGCATCAGCGCACTCGTAAAGTGCCTTCATCGGCATCATGATCACGCATTTGATCACCGAGATCAAGGACTCTCCCCCGTCGTACATAAAGTTGCTGTAGCGATAGGTCATCACGCCGTCGCCAACCGTGGCAAGGTAATGCGTCACCGCATAAAACCATACGAGCGAAACAACAAGCATGGCACCGCCCGATAAAAAGCCGAAGATCTTATCGCGTTTATCGCTCTTATAAAGCGTCACGAGCGTGCGAACGATCAGGTAAAGTCCGTACACTGCCACGTAAACGGGCGCATCCTCCTTGACAGAAAGCACAAGAAGCGCGGAAATCGCCATGCCGATCGGCTTTTTGGTTTCGGTGAAGTAGAAAAGGAAGAGCAGGCAGGGCGTGAGAAATTTATTCTCATGCAGATCGTAATACGTACCGCCCGCAAAGGCAGGATAGAAGGCAAGCGCGCCGCAGATCAGTGCCGTGCAAAGCGGCGAAAGCCCCTTTTTTCTTGCAAGCAAATACAAGGGGATCAGCGAAACGGCAAGCATCAGTGCCTGACAAACCTGCAGGGTGATCGGTGACGGAAACAGTGCGTAAAAGGGCAAGAAAAGATAATAGATCGGCGAAACATGAACGTGAAAATGCGAAAGAAGGCCGTCACGCTCACAGGTGGTAAACGGGATTCCCGTTTCCTTCATGTAATAATACATCTGTGAGAAAATGCCGAAATCATAGGTGGGACTTGCATGTGCCAAAACGCGTGAAACCGTCATCGTGATCACGCCGATCACAAAGGTTGCGCCAAAAAGGATCACAAGGATCAAGGCCGCCAGACGCATGGCTTTGCTGTTGCCGAACAAAAGATCTATCGTGCCGACTTCCTGTTTCTCGTCAGCCTTTTCCTTCGCCGAAGGCTCCACGTCAGCGCAGAGCTTTTCTTCAGCCTTCAAATGCAGAAACGCATCTACGGCAAGCAAGACGAGAATGGCAATGCAAAAGAGATAGAAATAGATGGTATAGGAATGCTTGACCGCCATGAAGGTAAAGACGGCAAACACGCCAAGCGTACCAAAGCGCTCCAGATGATCGGTGCGCCAAAAAAGCGCGACCGCCGTCAAAAGAAATGTTAACAAAAGCGTTAGAAGAACCGTTCTCCCGAAGGAAAGCGTTGCAATGCCGTCAAGCTTGGCAAGTGAATGCAATTCCTCGGGAAGGAATGCGTAATCGAGCACCGAAACGATCAAAAGCGACAAGAACAATCGGCGAATGACCCCCGACGGCTCGAAGGCGGCTCTGCAATCAGAAGCCGTACAGTTCAACAAACGAGTTTTCATATCAGAAAACCAATCTTTCTTCAATATACGAACGAACCTCGCTCATAGGAATACGAACCTGCTCCATGGAGTCACGGTCACGAACAGTCACGCATCCGTCCTCTGCCGACTCAAAGTCATAGGTAATGCAGAAGGGCGTACCGATCTCGTCCTGACGGCGGTAACGCTTACCGATCGAGCCTGCTTCATCGTAGTCAACGGTCAGATACTTGGAAAGCTCATCGTAAAGTGCGCCTGCGCCCTCGGAAAGCTTTTTGGAAAGCGGAAGAACTGCGGCCTTCATGGGTGCCAAAGCGGGGTGCAAATGAAGCACCACGCGGGTATCGCCCTCGCCAACAGTCTCTTCGTCATAAGCATCAACCAGGAAAGCAAGTGCCACACGGTCAGCACCGAGCGAGGGCTCAATGACGTAAGGAACGTACTTTTCGTTGGTATCGGGATCGAAATATTCCATCGGCTCGCCGCTATGCGTTGCATGCTGCGTCAGGTCGTAGTCGGTACGGTCGGCAATGCCCCAAAGCTCGCCCCAACCGAACGGGAAGAGAAACTCAAAGTCGGTGGTTGCCTTCGAATAGAAGCAAAGCTCTTCGGGATCGTGGTCGCGGAGCTTGAGGTTTTCGGGCTTCATGCCGAGATTGTAAAGGAAGTCTGCGCAGTATTTCTTCCAGTAAGCAAACCACTCAAGATCGGTGCCGGGCTTGCAGAAGAATTCAAGCTCCATCTGCTCGAACTCACGCGTACGGAAAACAAAGTTACCGGGCGTGATCTCGTTACGGAAGGACTTACCGATCTGTGCCACACCGAAGGGGAGCTTGCGGCGGGTGGTACGTGCCACGTTTTTGAAGTTGACAAAAATACCCTGTGCGGTCTCGGGACGCAGATAAAGCTCGGAGGTCGAATCCTCGGTCACGCCCTGATAGGTCTTGAACATCAGATTGAATTTGCGGATATCGGTGAAATCCTTGCTGCCGCAATCGGGGCAAACGATGCCCTTTTCCTTGATATATTCGGCCATCTGATCGTTCGACCAGCCTGCGGGGTTATCCGAAAGGCCGTTTGCATAAGCATATTCCTCAATCAGCTTGTCGGCGCGGTGACGTGTTTTGCATGCCTTACAGTCCATCAGAGGATCCGAGAAGCCGCCAACGTGTCCCGAGGCCACCCAAACGCGCGGATTGACAATGATGGCACTGTCAAGACCGACGTTATAACGGCATTCCTGCACGAATTTCTTCCACCAAGCACGCTTGATGTTGTTTTTGAATTCAACACCGAGAGGGCCGTAGTCCCACGAGTTTGCAAGACCGCCGTAAATTTCGGAGCCTGCATAAATGAAGCCTCTGTTTTTGCAAAGTGCTACGATTTTTTCCATTGTTTTCTGCTGATTGTCCATGATAAATCCTTTCGATTTTATGTGTATATTTATTTTTAATCATCGGTAAGTGTGCCCAAAAGGCGCGCTCCGTCGCTGATCAGACGGCTCACGCGGCAGATCTCTCCGTGCAGATCGCGCGAGCTTTCGACGGCTACGGGTATAAAAGAAGGTGTATGCCCAACAAAATATGCGCCGTCACGCTCTTCAAAGAGAACGCTGACACTCTCGTTTGTCCGTACAGCGCGTGCAAGGCGCGCTTCACGCATTTCCTGCCCGAGGGCGATCAGCGCACGGCTTCTCTTGCGTTTCACTTCTTCCGCAATTTGTCCTTCAAAATCGGCGGCCGGAGTGTTTTTTCGGCGTGAGTACGCAAAAACATGAAGGTTAAGGAACTCGGCTTCGCGCACGAAGAGCATGGTTTCTTCAAAATTCGCATCACTTTCCTTCGGGAATCCCACGATGAAATCGGCGGTAAATTCGATCTCGGGGATCGCCTTGCGTAAACCCTTCACCGCGCTCATTGCGTGGTCGGCAAGATAGCGGCGGCGCATCAGCTTCAATACGTCCGAGGAACCGCTCTGCACTGAAAGATGGATATGTGGCGTGAGAGTTTTCAATTTTGCAAAACGCTCAATGACGCTCGGCTTGAAAAATTCGGGTGTCATCGAGCCGAGCCGCAGGCGCGGCACAAGCTCTTCCCTGTCAAGCAGCTCAAGAAGATCGGGGAGACGCACACCGTCCTCGCGGTCAACGCCATAGGAGGCGGTCTCAATGCCTGTCAGCACAACCTCCTGCGTGCCGATTCGCGCCAAGCCCTCCACCTCGCGCAAAACGTCCTCGGGAGATTTCGATCTCACGCGTCCGCGTGCCGCGGGAATGGCACAGTAAGAGCAACGGCATTCACAGCCGTCCTCAATTTTCACGTATGCACGGGTGCGCGGCGCACGCGTGATACACATCGGCTCAAAAGAGGCATTTTGAATATTAAAATATTCTTTTTGCACACACTCGCGCGCTTCAAGAAGTGCGCGCGCACGCAAGGGCATTTGCATTTTTGCTTCATTGCCCGAAACGTAATGAACGCCCTCAATTCCGGCAACCTCTTCCGCTTCCGACTGCGCGTAACACCCGGTCACCATGATGACGGCTTGAGGATTTTTCTTGTGCGCACGGCGAATGATCTGACGGGATTTTCTGTCAGCATCGGCAGTGACGGTACAGGTATTGACAACGTAGACCTCCGCCGCTTCATCAAAGCCGAGCACCAAAAAGCCCTCACGCTCAAAGGCTTCGGTCAAAGCCTCTGTTTCATACTGCGAAACCTTGCAGCCGAGCGTGGCAAAAGCAACTGTTGGTTTTTTATTCGTATTCACGGATTACTTAATTTTCTCAAAAGCTTCAAGCCAAGCACGGGCAATCATCTGATGGCCGGCATGGGTGGGGTGAACGCCGTCAATGCACCAGTGCGTAGGGGCACCGCTTTTTTTGACAGCCTCGTCAAATATGTTCTGTAACGGAATGAAGGGCAAGCCGTATTTTCGGGAAAGGCGGTGCGCGGCGGCGGCGCGAAGCTCCACCTCACGACGGAATTTGTCGTAATAAGAATCACTGCCTGTTCCGTGGATCACGTAAGGCTCAAGGATCATCATGCGAATATCGGGCAATTCGGCCAACACTTCTTCAAGCAGCATATCGTAAATTTTCTCGTATTTTTCAGCGCTGACACCGTTTTGACGTTCAAGCTCATGCCACACGTCGTTGACGCCGACAAGAATGCTCATGTAATCGGGCTTGAGATTGATGATATCATCTTTGATACGCGCATAAACGTCCACGATGCGGTTACCGCTGATGCCCGTATTGTAAATATCGTATTCACCGGGGAAGTCGCAGGAGAGTACGGATGCGGCAAAAAGCGAATAGCCTCTGCCAACACGCTTGTCTTCGCGATTACGGCCGCAATCGGTAATGGAATCTCCTTGAAAAAGAATGGTTTTCATCGTTTTCCTCCAATCAAAAGAAAAAACTCATCTATGATGGTTTTTTAACAGACTGTAACCATTAACTGTATTATTATAACTTATTTTCACCCTTTTGTCAATAGAACGGCGCATTTTGACTGCATGTTTTGATGATGATCCACCAATCATTTGCACCTCGATTTCCGAGGAGATCTTCACGTCGGACTCGTTTGCTGTCTACCGCACCTTCCCTCTGCACGTGACTTATCTCATCAAAATCACCGCGCTCTGAAAGCAACCGCCTCTGCACGAATCCGTGCGGAGGCGATATTTTTATGAAAGCATCAGCGCAAGTTATCTTTAAACACGCGCAAAGCGTTTTTGTGGGTAATTTTATCAACCTCGTCATCGGTAAGCCCGGCCGACGAAAGCGCATCGACAAGCGTAGGCATCAAGCTTGCATTTTTCAGCTCGATACGGGGGTCGATGCCGTCAAAATCGCTGCCAAGTGCAAGATGATCGACGCCGATTTTTTGTTTGATGTACTTAACGTGCTCAATGACAAACTGCACGGTTTTGCAGCCGTTTTTGCGGTCAAGAAAGCCTGCGGCGTAGTTCATACCCACGACCCCGCCGTTTTCGGCAAGCCGATAGAGCATGTCGTCACTCATATTCCTTGCAACGTTGCAAAGCGCACGCGCGTTTGAATGTGATGCGGCGATCGGCTTTTCGCTCAAAGAAATGACGTCATAAAAGCCCGCGTCCGAAAGATGAGATACGTCAATAACCATACCGAGACGGTTCATTTCGCGCACCATCTCACGGCCGAAATCGGTCAAGCCGTTCACGGTATCGGGCATCAGACGGTCAGGCTCTCCGTTTTCAAAATAACGACCGAAATTGGGATATCCGACCGCGTTCGGATAGTTCCATGTGAGACAGATCATACGCACGCCGTCATCGTAAAGCTCCTGCAAGCGGTCAAGAGAGCACCCGACAGGGGCGCTGTCTTCCATGGATAGCATCGACGATATCTTACCGTTTTTCTGATTTTCAAGAAGATCGTTATACGTATAGGCCGCTTGAAAATCCTTGCATTTTGCAAGCTCTTCGCGGTAAATACGCAAAAGATCCCTGTAGATCGCATACGGATCACCGTGCCGCGCGTGTGCCCATAAAGCAAAGCACTGCGCAAAATAGTTGCCTTCTTTCATTTTCTCTTGGTCAAGCTGCAGCTCGGACGAAGCGGTCATCTCAAGATTCTGTCCTTTTTCGCGCAAGTCCCGAATTTTCCATACCGTATCGCAGTGCAAATCAAAAATCATGAAATCATCTCCTTTTCGTGCGGCCGTTGATGGTTTTTTATCAAGCATCAACCGGTATTATACAGTTTCCCGATTGCTTTGTCAATAAAAAAGTTGACAAAGCATCATTTTATTCTGCATTTTTATGGCAAAAGATATACTGCTTTTTACCGTCATCGCTCCTTGTATCTGTTCATTGGAAAGCGACATGTACTGTAATGGCGCTTCACCAAAATTGAAAAAGGAGTTTTTTATGAGCAGACAAAATCCGTTTATGAGAAGCACGGGCGATCGCCACTGCAATAACTGCCAGAACGATTGCCGAAATACCTGCCTTGATCAGCAGTGCTTCTGCGATGATGATAAAGATACGAATCCGTGCGTAGTCTGTCCGCCCGGCCCCGAAGGGCCGCAAGGGCCGGTAGGTCCGAGAGGCCCGCAAGGTCCGCAAGGCCCTGTCGGTGATACCGGCGCGCAAGGACCGCAGGGACTTCCGGGAGGCGTACTCGGCTATGCAGATTTTATGCACTGATGCCGCCTGATAATGCAGCAACGGTAGCACCCGCCCCGTATCCGCGCATCTTGTGATCACACAGATCGCTTGATGTAAACGTCAAGAAATTTAAACAATCCAAAAAATCACCGTCAAAGCATTGGCGGTGATTTTTTGCATATTTACTTAAAAGACGGCGCGTGAGCTTCACCCGTGGCAAAGGCATTCGGTCCGGGGTTTGATAAGGAAAAATACATTTTGGCAGCCTTGGTCGTACCGAAATCGCGGTTCGAGCCGGTCTCCTGCACCTTGTTGAAGGCATCACGAAACATCTGATTGTGCGCTTCTTCACGGTTGAGAAGAAAATCAATGGTC
>JAFVXT010000100.1 GCA_017501005.1 Clostridia bacterium | reverse complement strand
GTCTTCTTATAATACCAACGAGGGGGCCGTGTAAACTCTTGTTCCCAATTCCTGATTGAGCATATAGAGGCTCTTGGGATCGCCGCCGAAAAGCTCCATCTTGGTGATCAGGTCGTTTGCATTGGTTTCCTCCTCGCCCTGCTCCTTGACGAACCAGTCAAGGAACTGCATGGTGCGGAAGTCCTTGACATCGTAGGCGGCGGCATAGATATCGTTGATGAGCGAGGTGACGTATTCCTCGTGCTCAAGTCCTGCCTTCAAGACGTCCATATGCACGGCAAATACCTTATCGGGCTTTGGAATGGCCTCGAGGGTGACCGTCTGGTTTTCGTTTTGCAGATACTGATAGAAGAGCATGGCGTGATCGCGCTCCTCCTGCGCCTGGATCATATACCAGTTGGCAAAGCCGTCAAGGCCCTTGGCCTTGAAGTAGTTCGAGAAATCGAGATAGAGATAGGCCGAATAAAATTCCTTATTGATCTGCTGATTCAAAAGATCGCGTACTTTCTGATTCATCATGGGTGTATCCTCTCTTCGTTTTTATTTTCAGTTGGCCGCCTTGGCCTCTTTCTGCTTCTATGATACTCTTTTTTGCATGCTTTTTCCGTGACAAAGTCACAAAAAAAGTATTTTTTTCAAATTTTTTCAAATACCGCAACTTGACACGCGCGCGCCTTCGTGCTACAATATTTTTAACAGTGAAGATTCGGGGAGCATGCTATGAACGAACAGGAACGCATTGACCTTTTTCGCCGCGCCTTTCCCTTTTGGGATCGTATGAGCGAGGTGGACAAAGAGACCTTTTTACGCTCTTCTTACGAGAAAAAATTCAAAAAAGGAACGAACGTGCATGACGGCAACGAATGCACGGGCGTGATCCTTGTCAAGTCGGGCTCCTTGCGCCTCTATCTTTTATCGGACGAGGGCAAGGAGATCACGCTCTACCGCCTTTTCCCGGGCGACCTCTGCATTTTCTCGGCGTCCTGCGCCCTGCATTCGATCACCTTCGATATCTTCATCGATTCGGAGGAGGACAGCGAATGCACGGTGGTGAGCGGCTGTGCCTACGAGGATCTTGTGCGGCGCATGAGCGAGGTCAAGATCTTTACGCTGGAGAGCGCGCTTTCCGCCCTCTCTGACATCATGTGGGTGATGCAGCAGATCCTTTTCTTGAGCATTGACAAGCGTCTTTCCATCTTCTTGCTTGACGAAAGCGCGAAGACAGGAAGCGATACCGTCAAGCTCACCCACGAGCAGATCGCCCGCTACATGGGCACCGCCCGCGAGGTGGTTTCAAGAATGCTCAAATATTTCGCCTCGGAGGGGCTGATCACGTCCTCCCGCGCCGACGGCATCAGGCTGCTGGACAAAAAGCGCTTGCGCGCTCTGACGCGCTGACGCTCACGCAAGAAGCGAGAGAATGGCGGCCTTCGGCCGTGCGCCCGTGGCGCGCTTGTATTCGCGTCCGTCCTTGAGCACAACCAGAGTCGGAATGCTCATCACGCCAAACGAAGCGGCAAGCTCCCGCTCCTCATCGACGTTCACCTTGCCGACGACAAGCTCGTCATGCTCCTCGGCGATCTCCTCGATGAGGGGGGCAACCATACGGCAGGGGCCGCACCACGTGGCATAGAAATCAAGTAAAACGGGCTTGCCGCTTTGTAGCAGCTCTTCGTAACGGTCCTTCGTGACGTGTAATACTTTCATGATACTTCTCCTTTGTTTTTGATCGGTCACCGCCGTCGGGCGGTGGCCTTTTTTCTTTTGGTATCTTGATTATACACCATTTTATGCGCCGTTTCCGTGACTAAATCACAAAGGGGTGTCTCATGAAAAACACAGATAAATAAATGTATAGTTGGAAATCATTTTATACTTGACATCTGAAAGAAAATCATGTATAATAATTAAGATGGGATTTTATACAAAAAAACTGTTTTTTTGTTAATTTTTTGTCACATTCCATGGCAAGCTCGGTTCGTTTTGTCTCAAGAATTTTATAATAAAATTGAAGAAAGGTAGTTTCCTATGGCTTTTCATCTTCACGGCATTCACACGCCGCACAGAAAGAATACTGCCAAAGCGCCGACGGTGCGTATGAGCGCACCGAAGATCGTCACGATTCCCATGGCGATGCACATCGGCGCACCCGCCATCCCCACCGTCAAGGTGGGCGATACGGTCAAGATCGGCCAAAAAATCGGAGAAGCGGCGGGCAAGGTCTCCTCGCCCGTCTTTGCAAGCATCTCGGGCAAGGTCACCAAGCTGACCGATTACGTGCTGACAAGCGGCGCGCAAACCGCCGCCGTCGTCATTGAATCGGACGGCGAGATGGCGATTTGCGAATCACTTTGCGCGCACGAGGTCAGTGACCGCACCTCGCTCATTGAAGCGCTTCGCGAAAGCGGCATCGTCGGTCTGGGCGGTGCGGGCTTCCCCACGCACGTCAAGCTGGACGTTGATCCCGCACGCATTGACTATCTCGTGATCAACGGCGCCGAATGCGAGCCTTATATCACAAGCGATACCGTCACCATGCTCACGCGCGGTGAGGATATTGCGTATGCCTTGCGCGCACTTGCGCGTGCGCTCGGCATCAAGCGCGTGGTGTTCGGCATTGAAAACAATAAAAAAGAAGCGATCGAGGCCATGAAGAAGATGGCCGCATCGATCGGAGAATGCGAGGTCACGGTCAAGGCATTGCCCGCGCTTTATCCGCAGGGCGGCGAAAAGGTGCTGGTCTATCACACCACGGGCCGCAAGATCGGCATGGGCAAGCTGCCCATTGACGTCGGCTGCGTGGTTCTGAACTGCACGACGCTTGCCGCGATCGGCACGTATCTTTCGAGCGGCATGCCGCTCACCGAAAAGTGCGTGACGGTGGAGGGCGGTGCTGTCAAGCAGCCGCAAAACGTGATCGTACCGATCGGCACGTCTCTTGCAGACCTCTTTGACTTCTGCGGCGGACTGACCGAAGAGCCCGACAAGATCATCTACGGCGGCCCGATGATGGGTATCACCGTGCAGAGCCCCGATTGCGCGGTTCTGAAGAACACGAATGCCGTGCTTGCCCTGACCAAAAAGGAAGCCAAGCTCCCCAAAACCACCGCTTGCATCCGTTGCGGCAGCTGTGTCAATACCTGCCCCTTCGGGCTTGCCCCCATCGCCATTGCCGAAGCGCACGATAAGGGCGATACAGAGGCACTCAAGGCGCTTTCGGTGGATATGTGCATGGAATGCGGCTGCTGCAGCTTTGTGTGCCCTGCCAACCGTCCGCTTGTGCAGATCAATAAGCTGTCCAAGCAGCTGTTAAGAGAAGAAAGAATGAAGGAGGAGAAAAAAGCATGAGCTCTTTGACCAAAATTTCGGTTTCTCCCCATATTCACAGCGGCAGATCAACGGCGGGCATCATGCGCGACGTTTTGATCTCGCTCGTCCCCGCCGCGGTTGCGGGCACGGTCATCTTCGGCTGGACGGCGCTTTTGCCCATCGCCGTTTGCATCATTGCCTGCGTCGGCTTTGAGGCGCTCTTCAATCTGATCGTCAAAAAGGAGCAGACGGTTTCGGATCTTTCGGCGGCGGTCACGGGCTTATTGCTTGCCCTGAACCTCCCCGCCAATATTCCGCTCTGGCAATGCGTCGTCGGCTCGCTTTTCGCCATTGTCGTGGTCAAGTGCCTCTTCGGCGGTATCGGCGGCAACCTCGTCAATCCTGCCATCACGGCACGCGTCTTTATGCTCGTTGCCTTCGGTGAGATGGCCGTCTCTGCGTTTCCCGTGGATGCCGTGGCAGGTGCCACTCCGCTTTCCGCCGCAAAGCTGCCCTCTCTTCTTGATCTGTTCCTTGGCAATTACGGCGGTGCCATCGGTGAGACCTGCACGCTTGCCCTGCTCCTCGGCTTCATCTATCTGCTTGTGCGCCGTGTAATCACCTGGCATATCCCCACCGTCTTCATCGGCACGGTCTTTCTCTTCACCTTCTTCTACGTCGGCTTCGATGCAGTTGAAGCACTCTCGCTCACCATGGCGGGCGGCGTCTTCCTCGGTGCGATCTTTATGGCCACCGATTACGTCACCTCCCCCTCCACCGCTTGGGGCAAGGTGATCTTCGCATTGGGCGCAGGCCTTCTGACCTGCCTCATCCGCTATTTCGGCGTTTATCCCGAGGGCGTTTCCTTTGCCATTCTCTTTATGAACATACTCACTCCCTATATCAACCAATGGACAAGACACAAGGTATTTGCGGGAGGTGTCAAGGCATGAAAAAGAACATCAAAAACCTTCTCGTTTTCCTCTCGATCTGCTCGGTCATTGCGCTTTTGCTCGCAGGAACGAACTTCCTGACCGCCCCCGTCATTGAAAAGAACCAATCGGCGGCGGCAAACCAAGCACTCCTTGAGGTCATGCCCGATGCCGACGGCTTTGATTCCGTCGATCTTTCCGCTTATACCCTGCCCGCCACCGTCACCGAGGCTTACCGTGAGACGGGGGGGCAAGGCTATGTCTTCAAGCTCAAGACCGCGGGCTACGGCTCGGACATGATCCTCATGTGCGGCGTGCATGCAAGCGGCACAGTCACAGGCGCTGTCTGCCTTTCCTCAAACGAAACGCTGGGCTATGAAAAGACCTACGGCGAAGGCTTCAAGGACAAGGACGCGGCAGGCGTTGATGCCGTTGATACGGTGGCAGGCGCAACCAAAACCACGGGTGCTTACAAAAGCGCCGTCAAGGACGCATTGAATGCCGCATTGATTCTGGGCGGTGCAGACGTTGACATCCGCACCGAGGAGGAAATTCTTGCCGACAATCTGGCGGCGGCGCTCCCTGCGGGCGAAAAGAATTTCGAAAAGCTCTTCCTTTATGAGGATATCCGCTCCTTTGACGCGATTTATCGGGCGACAAACGGCGCGGGCTACGTGTTCGTCACGGGCGACACCTTTGTCGGCGCATCGGCTGACGGCACGGTGCTGACCGAGGGCGCGACCAATGCCGAAGCCGTCAAGGACGCGGTTGCAAAAATCACGGCAACGGCCTTTGAGGAGATCGATCTTTCGGCTTATGCAGAGCTGCAAAAATTCGTTGTGTCGGCAAAGAAAACGCAAAGCGGCAACTACGTCTTTGAAACCAAGGGTGCCGGCTACGGCATCAAGGGCGGTAACGAATGGCACCCCGCCTCGGGCGAATATATCGTCGTGCGCGTTTCCATGACCGAGGACGGCCGCATTATTGACTGTCTGACGGTCTCCGAGGGGGAGACCGACGGACTCGGTGACGCTTGCGCCGACGAAAAGTTCTACGGCCAATTCGACGGCAAGACCGAAGATAACTACGGTGAAATCGACGGCATTGCGGGCGCGACCATGACGACCGACGGCTACAAGCAAGCCATTTCCCGTGCCTTTACGGCACTCAACACACTGAAGGGGGTAGGAACCAATGAGTGATAAGAAAGCATCTCTTGCCACGCTGACAAACGGCATCTTAAAGGAAAACCCCACCCTCGTTCTGATTCTCGGCACCTGTCCGACGCTGGCCACCACGCAGACGGTCATCGGCGCGGTTGGCATGGGCATTGCAGCCCTGCTGGTTCTGCTCTGCTCGAACGTCTTCATCTCGCTTCTGCGCCGTGTGATTCCCGAGAGCATGCGCATTCCCTCTTATATCGTCATCATTGCGGGCTTCGTCACTGTGGTCAAGATGCTCGTGCAGGCCTACGTTCCCTCTCTTTACGAATCTCTTGGCGTGTATCTTGATCTGATCACGGTCAACTGCATCATTCTCGGCCGCGCCGAAATGTTTGCAAGCAAGAACCCCGTGGTTTCGGCCGCCCTTGACGGCATCGGCATGGGCATCGGCTTCACGCTGGCGCTCGGCGCAATGGCCACCATCCGCGAGGTGTTCGGCGCCGCCTCCTTTGCGGGCATCGCCATTCCCTTTTTGCAGAATTATAAGATCGCCTTCCTCACCAAGGCACCCGGCGGCTTGCTTGTCTACGGTCTTCTGATCGCACTCGTCTATGCCGTCACCCACGGGCGCGCGCCCCTCAAGAAATCCTTCTCCTGCGAAGGATGCGTGCATGCGGCGAATTGCCACGTCAAAAGCTGTGAAACGAAAGGAGAAGTACAGTAATGGAAGAAATCAAGACCTTACTCGTCATTTTGCTCTCCTGCGTATTCGTTGACAACTACGTTCTTTGCCGATTCCTCGGCATCTGCCCCTTCCTCGGTGTTTCGAAGAAGCTCAATCAGGCAACGGGCATGGGCGTTTCGGTAACGCTTGTCATGCTGCTTGCCACGGCTGTGACCTGGCCGATTCAGTATTTCGTTCTGAACACGCTCGGGCTCGGCTATTTGCAGAACATCGTCTTCATTCTCGTGATCGCCACGCTGGTGCAGATCCTTGAAATGTTCTTGAAGCGTCTTTCGCCTGCTCTTTACGAGGGGCTTGGCGTGTATCTGCCCCTGATCACCACCAACTGCGCCGTGCTCGGCGTGACCATCAACAACATTCTTGACGGCTACGGCTTCCTCGAATCAATGGTCAGCTCGCTCGGCTGCGGTCTCGGCTTCCTTCTGGCCATGGTGCTCTTTTCGGGCTTGCGCTCGCGCATCAACGAAAGGATCGTGCCCGCGCCCTTCCGAGGCCTTGGCGTCACACTCATTGCCGCATCCTTCATTTCACTTGCGTTCATGGGATTTGCGGGCATCGTTGAAAAGATTTTTGCTTGACGGGAGGGCTTGAGTGATGGATATTTTGATAGCGTTTCTCGTCATTTTGGCAGTGGCACTCCTGGCGGGCGTTCTGCTGCTCGTCTTCTCCCGCCTCTTTGCCGTGGAGAAGGATCCCACCGAAGAAAAGATCAGAGCATGTCTGCCCGGCATCAACTGCGGTGCCTGCGGCTATAAGGGCTGCGACGACTATGCCGCCGCCCTTGCCAAGGGCGGTGTGAACACCGGTCTTTGCGTACCCGGTGCGCAAAAGGTTGCCGATGAGATCAGTGAGATCCTCGGTGTGGAAAGCGTGGCCTTCAACGACGTTGTGGCATACGTTTCTTGCAACGGCACGTGTGAGGCCACCCCGGCCGTTGCCGTCTATGAGGGCGTGCAAAGCTGCCGTGCCGCCTCCATGCTGTACGGCGGTGCGAATGCCTGCCGCTTCGGCTGTCTCGGTCTTGGCGACTGTGCCGCCGTTTGCCCCTCGGGTGCCATTTGCTTTTACGACGGCATTGCCCACGTCAATACCGCGCTTTGCATCGGCTGCGGCCTTTGCGCACGCACCTGTCCCAAGCACGTGATCACCATGCTCCCGCAGGATACCGCGGTGGCGGTGATGTGCTCGAACACCCAAAAGGGTGCCGATGCGCGCAAGGCCTGCAAGAATGCCTGCATTGGTTGCCGTAAGTGCGAAAAGGCTTGTCCGCACGGTGCGATCACCGTTGAGAATAATCTGGCAAGGATTGATTATACTAAATGTGAAAAGTGCGGTCTGTGTGCCGATGCGTGCCCGACAGGCTGCCTCAAAAAGGTATTCTTCCCCAATCTTCCCGAGGATTCGAACGAATGATATGAACGAACGAAAAAAGGCGTTTCCCGCACGGTTCCGAAACGATATGATTCTGATCGGCGTGCTTCTCTTTCTTTCGCTTTGCCTTGCACTCTATCTCTTTTTCTTCCGCGGAAAGGGGGATACCGTGAAGGTGACCGTGGACGGCGAGGTATATGGCGTCTATGCCCTCTCCGAGGACCGCACCGAGGAAATCCGAGACGGCGAGGACTATAATCTTCTCGTCATCAGAAACGGACGTGCCTATATGGAAAGCGCATCCTGCCCCGACGGCATCTGCGTTTCCCACCATGCGATCCACCGCGACGGCGAAAGCATTGTGTGCCTGCCGAACCGCGTGGTCGTCACGGTCAGCGCAGAGGGCGACGGCGCACCCGATATCATCTCCTGAAGGACATTTTGAAAAAACAATCTTGAAAGAGGGCGTGTGATGAAAAACAGATCGAAAACGGTTGCGTTTTTGGGCGTTTGCACCGCCCTCGCGCTGATTTTGGCCTATCTTGAAATTCTTCTGCAGCCGCTTTTTCCCACGCTCCCCGGCATCAAGATGGGCTTGCCGAATATCGTCATCGTCTTTTTGCTCTACCGCCGCGGTATCGGCGCGGCCGTCGGCGTCTCCTTTTTGCGCATTCTGCTCGTCACGATGCTCTTCGGCAACGCCATGGCCTTCTTTTTCAGCGTGGCGGGCGCGTTTTTGAGTCTGCTTCTGATGATCATACTCCGCCGCATGAGTTTTTTGTCGACGGTCGGTGTCAGCGTGGCGGGCGCGGTGGCGCACAATATCGGCCAGATCCTCACGGCCATGCTGGTGCTTGAAACCGTGGAGCTTGGCTATTATCTCGTGATTCTGACCGTCTCGGGCACGGTGGCGGGCATTGTGATCGGGCTTGCGGGCGCGATGCTGATCAAAAAGATTCCGCAAAAAATCGTGTGATGCCCTTTGGCTTTGGACAATATGTTTGTGAAACTGTTGACAAGGCGTATTCCGTATGCTATAATACAAAAGATAATCAAATAAACAAACAAAAAGGAGACACTACCATGAAAAGATTCATCGCACTCTCCCTCTGCCTTCTGATGCTTTTGGGTGCCGTTTTGGTTGGCTGTGCAAAGGAAGAGGCCAAGGTCAAATTCGGTTTGGGCGTCTATGCCTCCGCACCCACAGCGTCCGATGCGACTGCCGACAAAAACGGCGCGGGCAAGATCGACGTGACCTTCGCCGCACTCACCGTTGACAAGGACGGTAAGATTGCCGCCGTCGAGCTTGATACCGCAAGCAATGAAATTGCTTATACCGCTGACGGCAAGGCCGTTGCCAAGACCGAGTTCAAAACCAAGTACGAGCTTGGTAATGACTACAACATGGTCGCTTACGGCGGTGCCAAAAAGGAATGGTTTGAGCAGGTCGACGCCTTTGAAAAGCTGATCGTCGGCAAGACGCTTGCCGAGGTCAAGGCGCTCGTTGCCGAGAAAAACAAGGGCAACGAAGAGGTCGTCAATGCGGGCTGCACCGTGATGATCAACGAATTTGTGGGCGCGATCGAAAAGGCATTTGCCGCCGCAACGGTTGAAATTGCCGCCGATGCCGCACTCAAGCTGAATATTGCCACCGAGCAGACTTGCACCGATGCCACCGAGGAAAAGGCAGGCTCGAACAAGGTTGCATCCTACGTCTTTGCCGCCGCTACCGACAAGGACGGCCGCGTCGTTGCCGCTTCGAGCGATTGCGTTGAAGTCGAATTCACCTTCGACGCTTCAGGTGCTTCTACCCTTGACACCACCAAGGCCGTGATCTCCAAGAAGGCGGCAGGCGACAATTACGGTATGGTCGCTTACGGCGGTGCCAAAAAGGAATGGTATGCACAGGCAGCGGCCTTTGATGCCGCTTGCATTGGCAAGACCACCGCTGAAATCGCCACCCTCCAAGCCGCTGACGGCAAGGGCATTGATACCCTGCAGGCCGCAGGCTGCACCATTTACGTGACGGGCTTCGTCAAGGCCGCCACCAAGAAATAATTGAATGAATATGCAAAAAAAGGAGATTCTTCTCCTTTTTTTGTCTCATAAAGCTGATGAAAAGAAAACTCTTTTTGGGCGCGCTTGCACTCGCGTCAGTGCTTGCGCTCACGCTCACCCTCTTCTCCTCCTGCACCGACAAAGCGGCGGGAAAGAAGAAGTTTTCGAGCTATTCCATGGACTATTTCGATACGGTGACAACCATTGTCGGCTATGAGCACAGCCAAGAGGATTTTGACCGCGTATCAGACGAAATTCTCCGCGAGCTTGCCGAATACCACCGTCTTTACACCATCTACCACCGCTTTGAGGGGCTTGAAAACCTTTGCACGGTCAACGAGCTCTCGGACGGCGCGCACCGCACGGTCAAGGTGGATCGGCGCATCATCGACATGCTGCTCTATGCAAAGGAGATGTACACCTTGACCGAGGGGCGCGTGAATATCGCCATGGGCAGTGTGCTTTCGCTTTGGCATACCTACCGCACGCTCGGCACGGACGATCCTGAAAATGCCGCCCTGCCCCCCATGGACAAGCTGCAAGCGGCCGCGTTGCATACCGATATTGACAAGCTGGTGATTGATGAGGAAAACGAAACGGTCACGCTCACCGATCCCCAAATGACGCTTGACGTCGGCGCGATCGCCAAGGGCTATGCCGCCGAGCGCATTGCGCGCTCGCTTGAAGAAAGCGGGATCACGGGGTACGTACTGAACGTGGGCGGCAACATCTGCTCGATCGGCACCAAGCCCGACGGCACGAAGTGGACTGTCGGCATTGAAAATCCGCTGGGCGAGGAATACCTTGCCTATCTCGCCCTTGACGGTCAGTGCGTTGTGACAAGCGGCTCTTACCAGCGCTTTTACTACGTGGACGGCCGCCCCTACCACCATATCATCGATCCCGACACCCTCATGCCCGCCGAGCGCGGCTATCTATCGGTTTCGGTGGTCTGCGAGGATTCGGGGCTTGGCGACGCCCTCTCCACTGCCCTTTTCTGCCTGCCGAAGGCAGAAGGCCTTGCCCTGATCGAATCGATTCCCGAGGCCGACGCCATGTGGGTGGAGGCGTCGGGCGCAAAATCCTATTCCTCGGGCTGGGCGCAATACGTCAAGGAATAAAAAAGAAAGGAAGAGACCTAACCGTGCTTTCTGATTTTACCGTACATTTCAAGAATTTTCTTTATCCGCTTGCCGATATTTCGGCAAGTCTATTGGAGCTTATCGGCATTATCATCATCATTGTCGGCTCTTGCCGCGCGCTTGTGCGCCTGTTTCGGTGCGTCTTGAAAAAAGAGCCCTTCCACGTGGTCATTGACCTTGGCAAGGCGCTTTCGCTCGCCCTTGAATTCAAGATGGGCGCGGAGATCATTCGCACCGTCATCATTCATAATATCGAGGAGCTTGCCATTCTCGGCGTTGTCATTCTCATTCGCGCGCTGCTTGCCTTCATCGTGCATTGGGAAATGCGCACAGAGGAAAAGCAAAAGCTTTTGCGCAGCGACGAAGAGAAACAAGAAAACAACTGACACAAAAGAATCCGCACGCATATGCGAGTTTTTTATCAATATCAAAAGGGACGAGATTTTCTCGTCCCTTTTGCACACTTCCTTGCCCTGCAAGGTATCGTGTGTTATACTATGTTTTATTTTTCGGGTGGTAAAGGAATGATGTTTTTGCTT
>JAFVXT010000099.1 GCA_017501005.1 Clostridia bacterium | reverse complement strand
TTGCACTCTCCGCCCGGAAGTAAGAAGGGATCAGCGCGCACCAGAATGATATCTTCACCGATTTTTTCAATATTGCACCAAGGAATCACGATGTCTTTTTTACCTTTTCCGAAAATACCGCCCGCGCACCCGACAATGATCGCGGTGATCTTCCCTGTGCAAATATCAAACTCCACTTCTGTGATGAACCCCAAACGCTTTCCGTCAGAAATATTGACGACTTCTTTTTCTCGAAAATTATCGGTCTTGCACTGTTTCATCTCTGTTTCTCCTTTTAATTAGATAATCGTTGAATAAAAAAGCATACGGCGCAAATTGGCATAGATCAGAATCAAGTCGGACAACGGCAACGGATTCTTCCCTTTTCCGCATTCAAGGGTAAATGCAGGTATTGCCAGCTCTTCCACCGCATAATCGGTCAGTCCTCCGTAAGCGGCAGGCCCCTCCGCACGGCAAAGACGGTATCCTGAAAGCGCCGAAAGCGTTCTTCCCATCGACAGAATCCTTTCATTTTTCATGCTTGCACAGTAAATCTCTTCGCCTTGCGTATGAAAGGTGTACACGGCGTGCGGCATCACGGTGCGGAGCAAATTGGCAATTGCCGCGCTTTCCGGCTCTGATTCCGAGCATTCACCGCTATAGCGCGTCGGCGCGCCGCCCTCAATACCCAATTCTCTTTCAATTTGCTTGTATTCCAAAAAGCCATGCGCATAATTATGATTGAGATCCACCCCGCGCGCATTGGCTTGCCAATGCGAAAAATCCGTGCTTCCGCCGTTCATACGCATTTGCCGTTCGGCAAGAATACCGCCGGCCGCACTGCCCTCGATTGCAAGATCCACGCCGTCGGGATTCAGCATCGGCACAAACAAAAGTGTTCTGCTTTTGAGGATAAAATCGGGCAGAAGCCCAACAGTCTCTCTTTTTGAAATGTACGCATCACAAAGCTCATCTAAAAAATCAAGTAAAAGAACGCTTGTCAACCATTCCATACCGTGATGCGCGCCAACGTATAAAACCTTCCGTTCCCCATTTCCTACACGCAAAAGCGGGATCGAACGGCCGAGAATCGACTGTGCAAGCTCGCTTCTTTCGATCATCTCATACGCCCCACACATCTTTTCTATACTTTCATAAAGAACCTCCGACGTCATGGCTTTTCTTTTCTCCAAACGCTGACGTAAGCACCCCACCGCCGCCATTCCTCCTTTGTCTTTTTTATCATTCTATGCCGACTTCTGACGAAAAATGAAAACATTTCAAAAAAGGCAGCGCAAAAAAGAGTGACTCTTGACAAAGACGCGAAGCTCTGCTATAATTGAATCAAAAAACAGCGGCCGCAGCCGTATCATACAATTTTGGAGGTTTCTTTATGAAAAAGCTTTTCCTTTTATTTCTTGCTTGTCTTCTGTGCGCAACACTGCTTTCCTGCGGTGATCAAAAAGAAAAAAGCACCGAGGATAGCAGTGTTTCCACCGAAGAAAAGGGTAACGTCGACAACGATCTGAACGTATCGATTGATGATCTTTTCAACACAAAATAATCGTGAATGAATAAAAGCCTCCGTTTTCGGAGGCTTTTATTCATTTTTTCATGAAAAACCATTTCAGCGGTTGACGATGACTTCCTGCAGCTGATAATTTTGGTCGAGCAAAAGAAATTCCGCATCGTAACCAACGGCAATTTCTCCTTTTTTAAGCCCCATCAGCCTGGCAGGCGTTGCGCTGGCCATGCGAAAAGCATCGCGCGGCGGAATGCCAAAGGAAATGGCGCGCTGAACGCAGGTCATCAAATTGGTTGTACTGCCCGCAAGTGCGCCGCTTTCAAGACGCGCTTCTCCGTTTTTCACGTTGACAGGCTGACCGCCGAGCGTATAAGTGCCGTCCTGCAATCCTGTTGCCTCCATCGAGTCGCTGATCAGAATCATGCGATCGGCACCGAAAAGGCCGTACAGAATCCGCACAACGGAAGGATGCAAATGGATGCCGTCCGAAATCACCTGCACGTAACCGCCGTTATCGTAAGCCGCACCGATCAGCGCAGGATCACGGTGATGCAAAGGAGACATGGCATTGAAGGTATGTGTCAGGCACTTTGCGCCGTATTTGAAGGCGAGATCGGCCGTTTTGTAATCCGATGCACTGTGACCAAGCGCCACAACCGCATTCATGCGGCTGATTTCTTCAAGCGCACCTTCAAGCTCGGGGGCCAGTGTGACCATCAGGATATGCGGATGTGCATTGACAAAATCGGCATCGGGCAATTTCATCCATTCACTTTTTTGAGCACCCTTGTATTTTTCCGCAAGGTACGGCCCTTCCATATGAAATCCAACGATCTTCGCTTCGTCTTCCGCGCTTTCGGGAAGATGATCCACCACCGCCTCGATATTTTCAAGCGGCATCGTCATGGTGGTTGCCAGCCATGAGGTGATTCCGTTTTGGAAGAGATATTTGGTGATGGGCGAAAAATCACAGTCCATGGTATCGTGTGAAACCGCGCCGTGCGAATGAATATCAAAAAGCCCGGGCATGATGATCGCTCCGCCGCAATCCTTGCCCGTTTCTTCGGTTTTGCCGATCGAAACGATCTTACCGTTTTCTGCGGTAACGTCGGTCAAGACGCCGTCCAAAAGTACGTTTTTCAATACAATTCGTGCCATGTTTTTTGTCCTTTCTGTCATTCAAAATCAAATATTACGCAAGGAATCGGAATGCCTGCAACACAATGCCGAGAAAATGATAAATCAAGGTCTTCCCAAAGGGCAGCGCCTCTACCGTCACACCGCTCGGAATCAACTGCGTGCCGTCTGCAAGCTGCTCGCAGGCAGATTCTTCGTAGCCTTGCATGCTTTCATAAAGCTCTTGGTTCAAGCCCTCACTTTGTACGACGAGCATCAGCTCGGTATCAACGTAAGTGCTTCGAAGGTCGAAATTGTAGGAGCCGATCACCGAAAGATCATCATCGATCAATACCGTTTTTGCGTGATAAGATGTACCGCCCTGGTATTCAAAGAGCCGCACCCCCCTATCAAGCACCGACTGCTTGTTATAAAGATAGTCGGACGATGCCACCACATTATCGCCGTTTTCAATGCCGTTCACCATCATACTGACGTTCGGCACACTCCTGACAACCTCGGTCAGCTCTTCTTTCATATATGAATTCAGAACAGCATAGGGCGTATGGATCATCACGCGTTCATCGGCTCTTTTCATCAGTGCGCACAGCTGATGGAAAAGAATCGGTTCTTTGCCATATACGTGAATGGGGTTTGCAAGCAAAGCAACGCCGCTCACCTCATGCGTATCAGCCGAAAAGTCTTGCTCGCCGAAAAGATGCGGCGATTCCTCTCGAAGCTCTTGATATCTCGCCGCAAGAAGCGTGCGTTCCTTTTGCACCTCTTTTTGCTCGGCAATGGCTGCCGAATTGCGGTAAGGCTCGCATTCGCCGCCCTTCCACACACGCTCAAAATAAGCGTAAAGTGTTTGAAGCGAGGAATGCTCCGACGGCTCTTCGTAGATCGCAACCTCACAATCGTAAGAGCCCTTGTCCGTATCGTCGGTCAGAAAATAATCAAAGGTGTTCCGTCCGCCGATGATATAAGCAAAATCATCCACAATGACGTATTTATCGTGCATTCTTCCCTGCGATTTCCATGGCTCGAGTGTATTCACGCGGTTGTAAAGCCGCACCTCTATGTTGGGGTGCGAGGCAATCGCATCAAGCAATGCACTGCCGCCCATATGCAATTCAACGCTGAACGCATCACCAAGAATGCTGATATGCACGCCTGCATCCGCGCGCTCGAGCATAACTGCCGCCATATCGCGAATGGCATCGCCCTCGCGGATATCAAAGGTTGAGATCACAATGCGTTCTTTGGCCAATTGCATCAGACGGATGCGCTCATCAAGCGCATCACTGTTTTTTGCAAGCAGCTTGGCGCGTGCCTCGACCGTCTGTTCTTCAAAAAGAGACGAGGCATCAAAGGATTCCACGGTTTCCGCACTTACCTTTGGATAGATCATAAAAGGCGCGGCCAAACCGACCAGTAAAAAAATTAACTCAAAACCGAACACGCAAAGCAAAAGCAACACCGCGCGCTTGACAATGCGCACGCAAGGTCGGCGCTTTCGATCCTTACCGAAGTTGTGCAGGTAATAAATAAAGGTGATCGCCATCACGATCATGGAAAGCAAAATCAGCAAATTGGCCCAAAAAAGAGGAATTGTCGGCAAAAAGACAAGCGCGCCAAAGGTGATAAAAAGCGTGGCCGTGCAAACCTTTCCCATGAAGGCCGCACCGTGCACCTTTCCGCTTGACGCGATCCTCATCATACCGCGAACAGCCATATAAAGCTCTTTGACGAGCATCAGGGCCAAAAGCGGCACCATCAAAGGATAGCGCGTAGCAAGACAAAGCGCCACGGCCGCCTGCGTCAGCTTATCCGATATGGGATCAAGCATTTTGCCAAGATCGGTGACCATATTGAAACGGCGCGCAACGAATCCGTCGGCAAAATCAAGCAAGGCGGAAAAGAGGATCACCGCCCCTGCCGCCAAATAGAATCCGATGCTGTCGGCATTCAAGTAGAGATAAACGAATATCGGAATCAAAAGAATACGCAAATATCCCATCAGGTTCGGGATTGAAAAGATTTCCTTTTTCGTGTACTTCATGAATCAGCCTCTTTAGATACTTCTATAAGAACATTATAGCATATATTTTCCAAAAAACAAGAATGTTTCTGTTTTTTTACCTTGCTTTTTTTCGAAAAAAGTGCTATACTTTAAAAAAACGGAGGTGCGGTATGGAAATACTCTATGAAGACCGATTTTTGCTCATTGCCGTCAAGCAATCGGGCATGCTTTCCGAAGTATCCGACAACACCGCTTCGCTTCCGCTTTTGCTCAAGGAGCAGCTCTCGCTTTCCGAGCCTCCGCACCCCGTCCACCGCCTTGACCGTGAGGTTAGCGGCGCCATGCTTTTGGCCAAAAGCTCTGATGCAATGGCTGCTTGCTCGCGTATTGTGGCGTCGGGGCTGATCCAAAAAGAATATCTTGCCGTCACGGAGGGCATACCGCCCAATGAGAGAGGCGCTTTTTCGGATCTTCTTTTAAAATCCGCTTCACAAAACAAGACCTTTACCGTCACGAGAATGCGCAAGGGTGTGAAAAAGGCGTGCCTATCCTATGCTACGCTTGGCTATGCAGACTATGAGGGCCGCACACTTTCGCTGATTTCGGTCACACCGCATACAGGACGAACACACCAGATCCGCGTGCAGTTCGCCTCTCGGCGTCTGCCCCTCGCGGGTGACCGCAAATACGGCGGAAAATTACCGATGCCGATCGGCCTATTCTGCCGTTCCGTCAGCTTCCTTCATCCGTATACGAAAAAGCAACTCTCTTGCGTTGCGCCTTTGCCGAGCGCTCTTCCCTTTGATCTTCCCTACAGACAAAGCGGTGAAAAACTCATTTTGGAGAACGAAGTCCCTTTCTTTTGGGATTTTCGCAGTACAGAAGAATAATCCGCCTGATTTTATATCTATATTAAGAAAGGAGTCCTTTTCTTGCCGAATTACCCCATCATTGATGCTCATTGTCACATTTATCCCGATAAGATCGCCGTTCGTGCCACAGCGGGCACAGAACGCTTTTACGACATCCACGCCTTTGCCGACGGCACCGTTTCCATGCTTCTCGAAAACGGCGAAAAAGCAGGAATCACGCATTACGTTGTGCAATCCGTGGCAACCTCGCCCGCACAGGTTTCGGGCATCAACCGCTTCATTGCCGAAAGCGTCGCCAAATCAAACGGTAAAATGACAGGCCTTGGAACCCTGCATCCCGACAGTCCGCACCTTAAGGAGGATGTGGAAGAGATCATTTCGCTCGGCTTGCACGGTGTCAAGCTTCATCACGATATTCAAGGCTTTAAAATCGACGATTACCGTTGTTTGAAGATCTACGAGCTTTGCGAGGGACGCTTGCCCATTCTCATGCACACAGGCGACCACCGATACGATTTTTCCAATCCCAATCGCCTTTTACCTGTCCTTCGTATTTTCACCGAGCTGACGGTTGTCGGTGCGCATCTCGGCGGGTGGTCGGTATGGGAAAGAACCGAAGAGCTGACAGAGTTACCGAATCTCTACGTTGATTGCTCCTCCTGCTTCCCCTTCCGCGGCGCGCAAGCCATGCTCCCTATTATGAAGCATTACGGCGCTGAAAAGATTCTTTTCGGCACGGATTACCCGATGTGGTCGCCCATCACCGAAATCAAAAATTTCATGTCGCTCCCCTTTACCGAGAAGGAGCGCGAGCTTATTCTTTACAAAAACGCCAAAAAGGTATTTCGCATCAACTGATTGGCTTTTTTCGGACGTAACCGCACGTAAAACGCTTGCATAAAAATGTCTTTTCGACAAAAAAGAACCAAAAAATATTCAATAAACTCTTGACATTGGCAAAAAAATAAGTTAATATAGTATTGAAAACCATGACAAAAGGAGATCAGTTCATGTCAAAGTATATTTTAAGCTGTTGTTCAACCGCCGATATGCCCGAATCCTTCTTTAACGAGCGCAACATTCCCTATGTTTGCTTTCATTACACGCTTGACGGTAAGGAATATGCAGACGATCTTGGTAAAAGCGTTTCGTTTGAAGAGTTCTATAAAAGAATCGCAGACGGCTCTATGCCCACCACCTCGCAGGTGAACACCGACCAGTACGTTGCGTTCTTTGAGCCTTTTTTGAAGGACGGTTACGATATTGTCCACCTCTCGTTCTCGTCTGGGCTCTCCGGCTCTTACAATTCCGCGCGCATTGCGAGAAACGATCTGGTCGAGCGTTACCCCGAAAGAAACATCCGCATCGTTGATACGCTTGCCGCATCGGGCGGTTACGGTCTGCTTGTCGATATTGCCGCTGATATGCGCGATCACGGCGCAACGGTTGACGAAATTGCCGATCAAATTGAAGAAATGAAGCTCAATCTTCACCACTGGTTCTTCACAACCGATCTCACGCACTTTAAGCGCGGCGGCCGTGTTTCCGCTATTGCCGCAGTTGCCGGTACGATTTTGAATATCTGCCCCCTGATGAACGTTTCAAACGAAGGAAAGCTGATCCCGAGAAAGAAGATCAGAGGCAAAAAGAACGTGATCAAAGAAATCGTTGACACGATGAAAGCGCACGCCGAAAACGGCACAGACTACAATCGCAAGTGCTTCATGGTCAACTCTGCTTGCTATGACGACGCCCGCGCGGTTGCAGATCTTGTGGAAGAAGCCTTCCCGAAGCTTGCAGCCCCTGTCATGATCAACAGTATCGGTACTGTCATCGGCAGCCATACGGGCCCGGGTACCGTAGCACTCTTCTTTGTTGGTGATAAGCGCATCGACTGATAACTTTCATATACACAAAAATCCGCGAGAAAATTTCTCGCGGATTTTTAGTTTTCCAGTTTTCGGATTGCACCTTTCGCGCGTGCCGTGTTCGCCAAGCGGCAATAGACCACCGTTCTTCCGTTACAAAGAATCTGCGCCTCAAGCGGCTCTTCTTCAAGCAAAGCAAGTGCGCGGTTGCGCTCCGCAAAAATGCCTGCCATGCGCCGCGCTTTGTCACTCGTATAGCATTCCAAAACGGCAATTTCTTCATATGATGTGAGCGAAGCCGCAAGGTAAAGATACGCACTTTCCACGGCTTCTTTATAAGTCTTTTCATGGCCAAAAAGGCTTTCGACCGTCTCTGCATCCAAATAGCTTTCTTCCCATTCCCTTGCACGGCTGTCAAGGGCGATTCCCGCAGGGAGCGAACCGTAAGATTTTTCTATTTCCTCAAAAAGAAGATCGGGCGGTAAGCTCTCGGAGGAAGCGCAAGAAAGCAAAGAAAAAAGTGAAAAAAACGCCATTAAAAGAATCAAAACTCGTTTCATAGACACACCTTCGATACAAATGCTCTGATAGAATAAATTATGATTTCCTTTTTAAAAATATGTCTTTAGCAAAAAGGTGCTTGTCCGCGTGACGGACAAGCACCTTTAAAATTCTTAAAAAGCATTTAAAATATCTTTCAAAAAAGCGACGAACAATTCTTCGGTTACCTCGAGCGGCTGATCGTTCGTGAAATAGTAATCGTAGGAATAGCTTTCCACTTCGTCGTCTGCCGCGTTGCCGTAGCCTTGCGTACACTTCTCTTTCATGCGCTCACCGCCGCGAATGAGAAGGGTTTTCGCTCTTCCGTCCGTTGCGGAAACGAATTTGGCAATTTCCGCGCCCTCACGAATGTGAACGAACATCACTTCCTCTTCGCTTTCAAGAAATTCCCGATAGCGCTCAAAAACCCATTTGGTGGGATAATCGTTATAAGCAACCGTCAGTGCCTTCAAATCGGCAAGGAACTTGCGGGCTCGGTCGGTCTTTTCGCCTTGCCAACCGCAGGAAGCGGCCAGCTCCTTGATCGGCGTAATCGAGGATACGTTTTTCACACGGTAATGTTTGGCGGCCATATCGCAAAGGGTATCCTTGCCGACACCGCCGCAACCGTTGATCACAAGAAGCAGTTTTTTCATAGCGTTCCTCTCAACTGTCCTCTTCAACTCTGGTGATGGTCTCACCGTCGCTGACAAACACGATCGTGCCTTCAAGGTCGGTACGATAGACCGTAATGTCAAGAGATTCGACTCGTTCAAGAAACTCTGCGTGCGGATGGCCGTATTTGTTATCCGCGCCGCAAGAAACCACGATCCACTCAGGATCGGCGGCACGCAAAAGGTCTTCACTGTTCGACGTATTGGAGCCGTGGTGGCCTGCCTTCATCAGATCGGCCTTAAATTCATTCGACGGATATTTTTGAATCATTTCACGCTCGGAAATCTTTTCGGCATCGCCCGTCAAAAGAATCGCCGTATCACCGTAAAGCACGCGCATGGCAATGCTATAGTCGTTCGTATCCGAATATTTCTCCGAATTGGGTGCAAGGAAGCGCATCTGCAACGCCCCTTCGGTATAGATCTGGTCTGCTTCTCCGAAAATGCATTCGGCACCGCTTTCCTCAATGGCATCAAGCGTACGCTCGAAGATCGCGGTGGACTTTGCATGATTGGGCATGATGACCGTGCCGATCTCAAAGGTGGAAATGATCGTGGGTGCACCGCCGATGTGGTCGGCATCGGGATGAGTCAGGATCAAATAGTCAAGCCGCGTGATATTCAAACCTTGCAAATAGTCAACGATGTATTGTGTTGCGGACTTTTTGATATCGCCCGTATCGATAAGAACTGTTGCATCACTGCAACTCAAAAGAACCGAATCTCCCTGCCCAACGTCGAGAAAATGCACGGAAAGCTCGCCCTCTGTCGGTGCAAGAGGAGGGGCTTCGCTTGGTGCTTCGGTCTTTTTGGAGGGCTTCGAAACAACACCGCCGCCGCCTGAATTTCCGCTGTTTCCGCCGTCATCCTGATCGCTCTGACCGAAGAGCGAATTCATAAAACCGTCGAATTCTTCGGCGGGATCGCATGCGCAAAGCGAAAAAAGAAGCGCAAGCACAGTCAAAAAAAGAAATAGCTTTTTCAAATACGTTTTCATGATATTGACGTCACTTTCTCACGGATTCTTGCTTATTCGCCCAAAATGGTCTGCCGTCCCTCAAGGGCACGGTGAAGCGTGATTTCATCAGCGTATTCAAGATCGCCGCCAACGGGCAAGCCGTATGCCAAACGCGTGACGGAAATGCCGAAGGGCTCCAGCAATCGCGCAATATACGTGGCCGTTGTCTCGCCTTCGACCGTTGCACCCGTGGCAATCAGTATTTCCTTTACCTCATCGTTTTTTAAGCGTTCAAGCAATTCGCGCACGCGGATATTCTCCACACCAATGCCCTTCATCGGTGAAAGGAGACCGCCGAGCACGTGGTAAAGGCCGCGAAAATCGCGCAAACGCTCAAAGGCCATCACGTCGCGCGCATCCTCGACAACGCAAATGATACTGCGATCGCGTTCGGCATCATCACAAATCGGACAAACCGAGGAGGTTGAGAGATTGCCGCAAATTTCGCAAGTGCAGATCTCACGCTTTGCTGCCAGAATCGCCTCAGCAAATGCTTCTGCGCGCTCTTCGCTTTCTTCAACGATGGAAAAGGCAAGGCGCACGGCGGTCTTTCCGCCGATTCCCGGCAAGGAACGGAACTGCTCGATCAGCCGCTGGAGCGGCAAAATGTAATCTGCCATTTTACATGCCCGGGAAGCCCATACCGCCGGGGAGCATCGGCATCTGGGAGGTGATCTTTTCCATTTCGGCGGCCGTGGTATCGTCAACCTTGCGAATGGCCTCGTTCACAGCGGCTACCAGAATATCCTGCAGAGTTTCAGCATCATCGGGATCGATGAGCTCCTCGGAAATATTGATGGAAAGAACCTCGCGCTTACCTGTGATTTTGACGGTCACGGCACCGCCGCCGGCGGAGACCTCATAAACGCTTGCGTCAAGCTCTTCCTGCTTTGCAGCCATATCCTCCTGCATTTTGCGGAGCATATCAGCCATCTGATTGCCGTTATTGGGGATTCTTACTTTCATTGTTCTGATCCTTTCTCAAGCCGTAAGGCATAATTGTTTTTTGATATTTAAAATTCAATTTGTCTCATCGCATGCACGGACGATTTCATCAATCAGATCGTCCTCCTTTTGTGTGCCCGCCACCTCAATCGAGACTTGATTTCCGCTGATTGGCTTTCCTTCCTGCTCGGAAATAGCGGCGCAAATGGAGGCAAAAAGATCGGAGGTCTTCATGAGCATCGCAAAAAGCTGGGTTTTGGCAAGAATGCGGAATTCACCTTTTTTATTTTTATATGCCCTGGAGCCGCCAAGCGTTCCCGCATTCGAGGGGCGCGCCGCAACCAACGCATCGACAATATCGCGCCAATAGGAAAGCGAACGGTAAACGTTTTCCGCATCGTTTTCCTTTGCACTCGAAGTGGTGACGGCAGCCGTACTTTCCTTCTTTTCCTTTGTCTCAGGTGCGGCAGATTCCTTAACCGCTTGCGCTTGTAAATCTTCGGCTTTTTCGTCGCTTTTTGCGGCCAAAGCAAGCTTCTGCCCTGAATTAAGTACCGAAACCTTGCTTTCCAGCTCCGCAACTCGTGCCACAAGACTCTCAACATCCGCACTCAAACGCAGATCACACATGCGGCAAAGAGCAATTTCAACCGTACTCCGTTTATCGGCCACACCGCGTTGAAGCCGCCCGAGCGCTTCCTCAAGCAGCTTGCTATGGGCAATCAAACGTTCCATGGTTAATTTGGAAGAAAGCTCGGTAAGCGCGGCCAACTCACGGTCGGTCACGTCAAGATAATCGGTGGGATTTTTTACCGAACGCACGATCATCACGTCACGGTAACAGTCGATCAGCGATTGGAGAAATCCCGAAAGATCGCGTCCGATCTTCGTCAGCTCCGAAACAGTATCAAAAAGCTTGGAATGATCCTTATAAAGAATAGCGTTGACAATATCAAAGGTCTGCTGACGCGAGCCGATGCCGAGCGCCTCAATGGCCGTACCTTCATCAATTTGACGGTGCAAGCCCGCACAAAGCTCCAGAAGGCTGAGTGCATCGCGCATACCGCCCTGTGCCGTGCGCGCGATCAAGCGTGCGCCGTCCTCGGTCAGATCGATTTTTTCTTCTTTTGCCACGTGAAGCAGACGCTCTGTAATCACACGGCTGTCGATGCGCCGAAAATCAAAGCGCTGACAGCGGGAAACGATGGTGG
>JAFVXT010000098.1 GCA_017501005.1 Clostridia bacterium | reverse complement strand
CAGATACGCGGGCATGGTGGCCACCAGGGTTTTACCTTCACCGGTTTTCATTTCGGCAATACGGCCCTGATGCAAAATAATACCGCCGATCAGCTGCACGCGGAAGGGACGCTTGCCAAGCACGCGGTCTGCCGTTTCGCGCACCAAGGCAAAGGCATCGGGCAAAATGTCGTCAAGCGTTTCGCCGTTTGCAAGACGAGCGCGCAGGACATCGGTTTGCGCACGCAGCTCTTCCTCGGACATGGCAGTATATTTTTCGGCGAGGTCTTCAATCTTATTGACAGTTTTTTCAAGACGGCGGATCTGACGCTTGCTGTATCCGCCCATGATTTTATTCATCAATCCCATGGGATACTCCTTTTTGCCGACAAACGGCCCTTTCAATCGTGAACAAGAACACTTTAACAATCATTATAACATAAAAAGCCACGAGATAAAACACTAAATTGTAAAATTTTATATTTTTTATTTTTTTCGCTCAAAATCGCTTGACCGTAGAAGGGATATGTTGTAAAATATGAATAGAACTATTCGAAAACTCAAGGTATGGTCGCTTTTCTCGAGTGACATACTTTGCTTGACTTGAAAAGGAAAATATATGGCTATCAATATCGTTCTTCATTGCCCCGAAATTCCCCAGAATACGGGAAATATCGCCCGTACCTGTGCGGCAACGGGTGCGCGTCTTCATCTGATCAAGCCGCTCGGCTTCAAAATAGACAATGCCAAGCTCAAGCGTGCGGGGCTGGATTATTGGGATAAACTCGACATCACGTATTACGAAAACGATGCCGAGTTTTTTGCGCTCCATGAGCGTGACAGAATCTACTATTTTTCAACCAAAGCACCGCGCTCTTATACTGCCGTTTCCTACGAAGAGGACGTGTATCTGATGTTTGGCTGCGAAACGCGCGGTTTGCCTGAGGAGATTTTGCAACAGAACCCCGATACTTGCGTGCGCATTCCCATGCGCGACCGCTTGCGTAGCCTGAACCTTTCCAATTCGGTGGCCATTGCCGTTTATGAGGTTTTGCGCCAAAGCGATTTTGACGGCTTGCGTGAGGACGGTGTACCGACCAGCTTCGAATGGTAAAAAAAGAGGAAGGAACAAAGAGTTATGTGTGGATTCGTTGGATTTACGGGCGGTGCGTTTGAAAAAGCCCCCGTCCTTTCGCGTATGACTGCGCGTATTGCGCACAGAGGCCCCGACAGCGAGGGCTTTTATACGGATGAGCGTGTGGCGCTCGGCTTCCGCCGCTTGAGCATTCAGGATCTTTCGCGGGAGGGCGATCAGCCGTTTGCCGATCCGAGCGGCAGATACCGCATGGTTTTTAACGGTGAAATCTACAATTTCCCCGCTTTGCGTGAAGAACTGCAAAAGCTGGGGCATACTTTTCATACGGGCACGGATACGGAGGTGCTCCTGCACAGCTATCTTGCCTACGGAGAGGATTGCCTTTCCAGTTTGCGCGGTATGTTTGCTTTCGTGATCTATGACGCCGAGGACGGCTCGCTTTTCGGTGCGCGCGATTTTTTTGGCATTAAGCCCTTCTATTATACCGTTTTTTCGGACGGCGGCTTCGGCTTTGCTTCGGAGATCAAGAGCTTTCCCGAGCATCCGCTTTTCGTGCGCGAGGTCAATCGCGAAGCGCTCCGTCCCTACCTGACGCTCCAATACAGTGCCACCGAGGAAACCTTCTTCCGCGGTGTATATAAGCTTTTGCCCGGCCATGCCTTCAATTATAAGGACGGGCAGCTCACCGTGCGCCGTTACGCACGCCCCGAGTTCAAGGAGGATCTGACCGATATGGAGGAGGCCTCCGAGCTGATCGACCGCACGCTTCGCGATTCGGTGGAAGCACACCGCATTGCCGACGTGCCCGTGGCCGCCTTCCTTTCGGGCGGCGTGGATTCAAGCTACGTCACCACATGTATGATGCCCAAAAAGACCTATTCTGTCGGCTTTTCGCAGGAAAAATTCGATGAAACGGGCGAGGCCTCCGAGCTTTCCGCCATTCTCGGCATCGGCAACGAAAGAAGAACACTGACGGCCAAAGAGTGCTTTGAGGCGTTCCCGAGGATCCAATACCATATGGACGAGCCGCAGGCCAACCCCTCGTCTGTGCCGCTCTGGTTCTTGGCCAAGCTTGCGCGCGAGGAGGTCACCGTGGTGCTTTCGGGCGAGGGTGCGGACGAGCTTTTCGGCGGTTACGAATGGTACGTTGATACACCGTCCATGAAAAAATACAAGCGCAAGGTTCCGCGCACGCTTCGTCGCATGGCGGCCGGCTTTGCCACTCATATGCCGTATTTCAAGGGGCACGATTTTCTTATGAAATGTGACGGACGCCCCGAGCGGTATTTCGTTGGACAGGCCCGTGTCTTTTCGGAAAAGGAAGCACTTGACGTGCTTGCGCCCGATTGCCGCAAGGGCAAGGCACCGCTTGAGCTGGCCGCGCCTCACTATGCGGAGGTCAAGGATATGGACGAGATGACCAAGAAGATGTATCTCGACCTTTGCATGTGGATGCCCGGCGATATTCTTCTGAAGGCCGATAAAATGAGCATGGCGCATTCGCTTGAATTGCGCGTGCCCTATCTTGACCGCGAAATGATGGGTGTGGCCGAGCACCTTGCCCCCTCTCTGCGCGCTGGTGCAAACGGTGAAACCAAGATCGCCTTGCGGCGCGCCTCCGAAAAGGCCGTGCCCGAGGAATGGGCCAAGCGTCCGAAAAAGGGCTTCCCCGTGCCGATCCGCTTCTGGCTTAAGGAGGAGGAGATCGGAAGAGCGT
>JAFVXT010000097.1 GCA_017501005.1 Clostridia bacterium | reverse complement strand
GTTCGGATCGGGGCGGACATCGGCCTCATACCCCGTCAGAAAGAGAAAATTCTCGTCGTTGAGTGACGAGTGGTTTTTCGGGTTGCAATGGTCTGTGATGGCCAGAATATCATAGCCGTTTTCCTTGTAAAGATTTTTCAACGATTCGTGTGTCAGAGCGCCGTCCGAGCGCGTGCGGCGGCTGTGTAAATTCGCTTTGTAGTGTTTTTTTCAGATGATAACAGAACTGTCTTTTTCATGACATACCTCCTCTGCATTTGTCATTTTACATACTTTTGTTGTCAACTTTCAACTCATTTCATAACGTGGTATTGCTTCCGTATGCGCCACCACGAAGCCGCTGACCTTCAAGACCGTGGCGTGACTGAGGCAAAATGCCTCCGATGCGCGGTCATAGCAGTGTGGGCTGCGCTTGACGTCGCAAAAGACGTTTTTAAAGCGAATTTTGTCAACAAGTGTATACAGTGTCTTCATAGCACAAACGCCGTATGAAGTCAATATTGCCACAGAATTTTACCAAAAAAGGCGGATCAACAGTATAATCCTGCCGATCCGTCTTTTTAGATGAACTCCTTTGTTCTGCGCTTTGCCTTTCAGTTGCTTTTTTCTCACACTCGAACAATCTTCAAAACACATGCGTCATACGGCAAAACGCGACCAACTTCTCCGTAATAGACCTTTTCAAGCGCATAGCCCTCTTTGACATTTAAAGAAAACTCCTTCTCTTGCGCACCGTGGTTGAGAATGACCGCAAATGCGCCGTCCTCTGTCGGGTGGTAGGTCATGAACAATCCGTCACCTGTCAGTGTAACAGGTTTTTTCTCGACATACTCACCGAAAATTTTCCGATATAAAAGATGCGTATTGCCGTCAAAAGCACGGTGACGGTTGATCAGCGCACTTTCAATCGGTGCATTGACAAAGAACACGCGGCCGCGGCCGTAGCGGTTGACCGAAAGGAACGGATATCCTTGACTGTCATAGGCAAGCACTTCGGCCGTCGTCGCCTCTGTCAAAACATTGCGCGTTCTTGAAAAAACAAATTTTTCTCCGCCGATCTCGGCATAACCGTTTTCGGCATGTTCGTAACAGTCAAGAACTTTCAGTCCGGCAAGCTCTTCAAAGCCGCTCAGCACCGCGTTATCGATCGAAATATAAAGATCAGCGCCTTCATAGACCTTCTTTTTGAGCGCTTCATAGCGTTCTTTGTGCATCACCAACACACTGTTGACCGACGGCATCAAATATAGAGAGGAATCCGGCAATTCGTCATCGGCATAAGCGAAAGAACAGTTGAATCCCGCTTGACGCGCAAGAATATACGTCATATAAGCAACGCCCCAATGCTCTTGATCGCGCGTCAACAAGCACACGGCATCGCTTTGCGCGGCAGGCAATACAAAATCGAAGGAGTCAAGCACATCGGCAAACTTCTTCATTTCTTGCAGCACGGGCTTGGGATTATGGTCTTGATCAAGCATACCGAGTTCACATTCGACCATGTGATCACTGTAAGGAAAATTGGTAAGCATATCCTGATCGTTTGCGCACCACCACATCACGCCGGACGCACCGTTTGCAAAAAGCGAAAAGAGATTGATGCGCAAAAAGTCGGCAGAGTTTTCGTCACTGCAGATCATTGGCCCCATCGTACCGATTTCTTCGGCAAGGCAAGGCTTCTTTCCGATATCGGCGTAGAACTTGTTCTGTGCCGTGGGATGCATGGTGGTTCGAAGCGAAAGTGTTTCATCGATGCGCGTGAACTGACACCAGAAGGGGTACGGATGTGTGGTGAGAATATCGGTGAACATACCTTGGTCTTCGATTGTCCATTTGCCGTCAAGTGACAAACCGTGCATGCCCGAAACAATCGGACGGTCAGAGTCCGACGCTTTGATCGCATTCGAGATCATTGCTGTCCAGGAAGCTGCTCCAAAGCGGCTGCCTGCATCTGCCATACAATTGCATTCGTTACCGAGATCCCATGCGTAAATCTCGTCGCGGTTCTTGAAATGTTCAACAAAGCCTTTGATGAATAACTGCTCAAAATAGAGCGCCACGGGCGAGGTCAATAGGTTTTGACCGTACAAAGCGGACGGCACGAAAAGAGCGCCGCTCATCCATCCTGTGATCAGCCCGACGATCACACGGATGCCGTATTGATTGCAAAGATCGAGAAACAGCGAAAAGCGCGCAAGCATCTCACCGTCAAGATAATAGGGATTCTCGGAAAAGGGCTTTCCTTTTACCGTATAGCGCTCGAGCTGTCCGCCGTGGCCAAACAAAGGCTCAATCGGCTGAAAATCGCGCCAGTTCGGAAAAACACGCATGGTTTTGACGCCGTATTCCGAAAGAATTTTCAAATCTTTTTCAATGCTCTCGAGTGAAAAATCCCTCCACATATCGGCGCCCGCATTCGACGCCCAGTAATTGCAACCTAACAAAAAGTCCGCCATGTAACTCTTCCTCCTTTTTTATGATCAATTCAAATTTTTAAGACTCTCATGATATTATCAACCGTTTCAGAGAGATTCTCTTCGCTCTTATAACGGCTGACCGAAAAATTCTCGGGCAAACGGTTGATCGTAAAGATCGCCGTCACGCCCATACCGTAAGCTTTCGAAAGATCGCCTTCCGCACCGCCAACTACGGCAATCACGGGCACGCCCTTCGCCTTTGCGCGTGCAGCTACGCCGCAAACAACCTTGCCTTGCAAACTCTGCGCATCAATTTTACCTTCGCCCGTAAACACAAGATCTGTGCCGTTAAGCAATCGGTCAAAACCGACGGTATCCAACACAACGTCAATGCCCATTTTTATCTCGGCGCCGAAAAATGCAACCATGCCGCCCGCCATCGCGCCGGCCGCGCCGCCGCCCGGAAGCTCGGCAATATCAAGGCCGAGATCGCGTTTCACAATCTCGCAAATATGGAAAAGACCTTCGTCAAGCTCTTTGACTTGCGCTTCTTTCGCGCCCTTTTGCGGCGCATAAACGTAAGCGGCGCCGTTTTCGCCGCAAACCGGATTTTTCACATCGCACATCAACGTAAACTTCACGTTTTTAACAGGCGCCCAAATGCCCTCGCATTCGACTTTCGCAACCTTTTTAAGTGCGCCGCCCGTAGGGATAAACCTTGCACCGCTCTCATCATAAAAAGCAACCCCGAGCGCCGCCGCCGCACCGCAACCGAAATCGTTGGTTGCCGAGCCGCCGAGCCCTAAAATAATCTCGAAAGCGCCCCTTTCGATTGCATGACGAATGAGAATCCCCACGCCGTAGGTCGTGGTGACCATCGGATTCTTTCGCTCTTCCGCAAGCGGTAAGCCGGCGCATGTCGCCATCTCGATAACGGCAGTTTTTCCGCCGTTTAAAAGGCCGTAAAAGCCTTCCATTTCTTCAAAAAAAGGATTGACCGAAGAAACTCTGACAAGCTCGCCACCCAAGGCCGAAAGGAAGCAGTCCACGCTTCCCTCGCCGCCGTCCGCAACAGGAATTGATAAAACCTCTGCATCGGGCGCGTGCGCCTTGATTCGCTCGCTGATCACTTCGCAGATTTGCTTTGAAGACAACGTGCCTTTGAAGGAATCGGGCGCAAGCAAAACCTTTTTCACGCTTTTTCTGCCTTTCATATGCATTTGTCATAGATATTTGTACAGACTACTTATATTATATCAAAAAACGCGGCAATGTCAAGAGATAAAACAAAGTGAGTGCAAACAAAATCGTCTGCACTCACTTGCTTTTACCGATTTTTCCTTTTGGTCTCGCTCGGTGTCTCGCCCGTCTCACGCCGATCATAACGGCAAAAGCAGTCGATATTGTCAAAGCCCGCAGCATAAGCAGCCTCACGGACTCTCAGGTCTCTCTCCAAGCGCACAAAACGACAAAATTTCTTCCGGCGTGATGGCTATGATCAATCACACGGCCACAGGCGCGTCCGCCCGAAACGACGGTATTGGCAAGCATTTCGCAGATGCCATATTCTCCGTAGCCATTGCCGTTGAAAAGAAGATCGATTTCCACTTGATTTTGCGCAGCTCATAAGTAGACAAATTTCAGTAAAAATCCTGAACGCTTTCGCATTCAGGATTTTTTGGGTTCGTACGCATATGAATACTTTATGTAAAAAATTTTTCATAAATCAATTTGACAATTTCTAAATGCTTGTCTTGAAAAATACTAGGCCACCCCTTTACGTTCATTCCCATAACAATAGAAACTTTGTTGATAGGGTCTATCATTAAATAGCTTCCTGCTGCACCATCCCATCCAAACTCACCTTGCGGCAAGCCCCAATCCGTTGCCACCTTTCGGACTCGAACACCCAAACCGTATCCATAATCCCTGCCTTGTAAGCAAGTAAATTGATTTTCAATGTTCAATTGCCCAATTTGTTCACTTGCCATTATCCGCAAAATATTCTCACTGACAATTCTTTTTCCGGTCGATGACACACCGCCGTTTGCAAGCATTTTCGCAAAAATCAAATAATCTTCTATTGTACATACCAATCCCCCGCCACCGCTTTCATAATTCTTTGTAGGCAGTGCAAAATTGTCATTATCCGTCAAGCGAACTTGACCATGATTATCCACAATATACATTTTCGACAAAGGACAATCGCGATTATCAAAAAAGGAATTGCACATGCCTAACGGCGCAAAAATCGTCTCTTGAACAAAACTTGAAAAGTTTTTGCCCGACGCCACTTCGATCACAGCCGCCAAAACGTCGTGACATAAACTATACTGAAACTTTTTGCCGGGCTCAAAGGAAAGCGGAGTTGCAACAAACGCCGAGATGAAATCCCTGAGCTTCGCATTTTTATTTCTTCTTGCTACTTCGCGTATGGGCTCGGTTTGGAAGTCATACGTAAAACCGGCAGTCATTGTCAACAGATGACGAACCGTCATTTTATTCTTTGGCTCGACTTGCTCGCCCGCTTCATTCAATAAAAAGGCATTGCTTATCTCCGGCAAATATTTCTCAACCGCATCATCTAAACAAAGTTGTCCACGCTCAACAAGTATCATTGTAGCAAGCGCCGTAACGGGTTTACTGCAAGAATACATTTGCAAATATTCGCATCCCTTCTCCTCTTTTCCAAAGGTATATTCGAATATTTTCTCGTCTCCTTGATGGCAAAGAATATCCATATACGGAACACCTTGTTGCTCGCAAATTTTCGCAATACTTTTTTCTAACATTTTCAAAAACCACTTTCTTTCTTGATTATCTTCACGTTTTTGTTCTACAGTGATCCCCGATAAAAACTATACGAATTGTCGCGTATGGTTATTATATCATATAATCACAATTTTTTCAACGCCTTTTAATTTTAGTGCTTAGATGATATTCCCATAAAATACAATAAAATCAGTGTCGTTAGTTCAAATCCTATTGATGCGCGTTCGCTTGCGAAGACGCATCACAGCATTTGCGCAAAGCGCAACCTCGTTCATTTGTGGCCGCGCAAATGAGAAATGATGTTTTCGCTACGCTCAAAATGATGTTGACCTTTGGTCAAATGATGTTGTGTCCTGCGGACACAAATGAAAAAATCCAAGTCTTTCGACTTGGATTTTTTGGAATTACAGGAAAAAATTACAACTTGGTAAATTTGCAAAAACCAGATCGTATATTGATCAATTTTCTTCCAATGCTACCTATTGTAAATTTGGAACCTATTGGACTCTCATAATATAGTGCTTTACCCACATTTACGCGAAACAAGGATCCGTTATCATCAAGAAGCCATACATAATGAAGTAAACCTCTATAC
>JAFVXT010000008.1 GCA_017501005.1 Clostridia bacterium | reverse complement strand
GCACCGCAGGTGCGAATCAACGTGATGCACTTGACTTCGTCAAGCGTGATGCGTTTTGCTCACGCAAAACGTGATGTTTTGCGCGATCCCGCGCAAAATGATGAGATGAGTTCGCACAGCGAACTCATCGTTGCGCGCGATAGAGCACGCGCCCGCAGGCGCGAATATCACTCCTTCCATGCACCTTGGTGCATTTCATGACTGCTCTGCAGTCATTTCAAGCGCCCGAAGGGCGCATTTCATGTGAACGGCCGCGCCGTTCATATTTCACTCGCACCGCAGGTGCGAATATCACTGTGAACGCACGTGAGCAAAAAAAGCCCCATTTGCAAATGCGGGCTTTTTTTGCTATATCAATTCCGATAACACCCATATAACAATTTCATTATTCACAAATCCGAAAAAGTGTGTTAAAATATTAACAATTCAAAAAGAGGCGGCCGCTTCGCCGCCGATCACGTGAAAATTTGCAGGAGGATATAAAATCACATGGAAGAAAAGATCTACGAAGCCGTGGATAGCGTGGAAGGCTTGCTTGCAGCCCTTGAGCGCGTGCGTGCGGCACAAAAAATCTTTGCCACCTATACGCAGGAGCAGGTCGACCGCATCTTTTTGGCGGCGGCATCGGCCGCTGACAAGGCACGCATTCCGCTTGCCAGATTGGCCGTTGAGGAAACCGGCATGGGCATTGTGGAGGATAAGGTGATCAAAAACCACTATGCCGCCGAATACATTTATAACGCCTACAAGAACACAAAAACCTGCGGTGTCATTGAAGAGGACAAAGCCTACGGCATTCGCAAGATTGCCGAGCCGATCGGCGTTGTGGCGGCGGTCATTCCGACCACCAACCCCACCTCGACCGCCATCTTCAAGTGCTTGCTGGCGCTCAAAACCCGCAACGCCATCATCATCAGCCCTCACCCGAGAGCCAAGAAATCCACCGTGGCGGCGGCCAAGCTGATGCTGGAGGCCGCAGTGGCGGCCGGCGCACCCGAAGGGATCATCGGCTGGATCGATACCCCCTCGCTTGACATGACGAACACGGTCATGAAGGAAGCCGACATCATTTTGGCCACGGGCGGCCCCGGCATGGTCAAGGCCGCGTATTCCTCGGGCAAGCCCGCACTCGGTGTGGGCGCGGGCAATACCCCCGCCATCATCGACACGTCGGCCGACATTCTTCTGGCGGTCAACTCGATCATTCACTCCAAGACCTTCGATAACGGCATGATCTGCGCCTCCGAGCAGTCGGTGATCGTGCTTGACGAAATCTACGATGCGGTCAAGGCCGAATTTGCCAAGAGAGGCTGCTACTTCCTCGATGCCGAGGAGACCGAGAAGGTGCGCAAGACCATCATCATCAACGGCGCGCTCAATGCCAAGATCGTCGGCCAGAAGGCCGCCACCATTGCCGCACTGGCAGGCGTCGACGTCCCCGCGGGCACCAAGATTCTGATCGGCGAGGTGGAAAGCGTCGAGCTTTCCGAGGAATTTGCGCACGAAAAGCTTTCGCCCGTGCTTGCCATGTACCGCGCCAAGGACTTTTACGAGGCACTTGATAAAGCAGATCGCCTCGTAGAGGACGGCGGCTTCGGCCACACCGCCTCGCTTTATATCAACGAGACCGCCGAAAAGGACAAGCTCGCCGCTTACGAAAGCAGAATGAGAACCTGCCGTATTCTCGTCAACACCCCCTCCGCGCACGGCGGCATCGGTGACCTTTACAACTTCAAGCTCGCCCCCTCGCTCACCTTGGGCTGCGGCTCGTGGGGCGGCAACAGCGTATCCGAAAACGTCGGTGTCAAGCACCTTCTAAACATCAAAACCGTGGCCGAGAGGAGAGAAAACATGCTGTGGTTCAGAACACCCGAAAAGGTCTATATCAAAAAGGGCTGTCTGCCTGTGGCACTCGATGAATTGAGAAGTGTCCGCGGCGCGCGTCGTGCCTTCATCGTCACCGATACCTTCCTCTATCAGAACGGCTACACGAAGCCGATCACCGACAAGCTGGACGAGATGGGCATTGCGCACACCACCTTCTTTAACGTACAGCCCGATCCGACGCTTGCAAACGCCACCGAGGGCGCGGCGCAGATGCGTGCCTTCGCCCCCGATACGATCATTGCGCTCGGCGGCGGCTCGGCCATGGACGCGGCCAAGATCATGTGGGTGCTTTACGAGCATCCCGAGGCAGACTTCATGGATATGGCCATGAGATTCATCGATATCCGCAAGAGAGTCTACACCTTCCCGAAGATGGGCGAAAAGGCCTACTTCATTGCCATTCCGACCTCGGCGGGTACGGGCTCGGAGGTCACCCCCTTCGCCGTCATCACCGATGAAAAGACAGGCGTGAAATACCCCTTGGCAGACTATGAGCTGCTCCCCAACATGGCCATCATTGATACCGATTTCCATATGTCCGCCCCGAAGGGCCTGACCGCCGCATCGGGCATCGACGCCGTCACCCACGCCCTTGAGGCCTATGCCGCCATGCTGGCCACCGACTATACCGACGGCCTTGCCCTGCGCGCACTCAAAATGATCTTTGAGTATCTGCCCCGCGCCTACGATAACGGCGGAAACGATATCGAAGCCCGCGAGAAGATGGCCAATGCCGCCACCATGGCAGGTATGGCGTTTGCCAACGCCTTCCTCGGTGTCTGCCACTCGATGGCGCACAAGCTCGGCGCATTCCACCATCTGCCGCACGGCGTGGCAAACGCGCTGATGATCGAGGAGGTGCTCCGCTTCAACGCAAGCGAATCTCCCCAGAAGATGGGTACCTTCTCGCAGTACGACCATCCGCACACCCTCGCGCGCTATGCTGAAATTGCCGACTATCTCGGACTTGGCGGCAAGACTGACGAGGAAAAGCTGGAAAATCTCATCAAGGCCATCAATGAGCTGAAGGCAAGCGTCGGCATCAAAGAGACCATTCGCGATTACGGCATTGACGAAGAGGACTTCCTTGCCCGCCTTGACGATATGGTCGAGCAGGCGTTTGACGACCAGTGCACGGGTGCCAACCCCCGCTATCCGCTCATGAGCGAGATCAAGGAGATGTACCTGAACGCTTATTACGGCAAGCATTTCGCCGAGCCGCCCATGCCCGAACAGGCCTGAAGAAAGGAAGATAACACGATGAAATTGGATCAAGTGATTGCACGCAGAAAGCATAAGACCGTCTACCGCGACGGCGACAGATGTATCAAGCTCTTCGATGCCGAATTTTCGAAGGCCGACGTTTTGAACGAGGCCTTGAACCAGGCAAGAGTGGAAAGCACGGGCTTACACGTCCCGAAGATCCTTGAGGTCACCGTCGTCGACGGTCAGTGGGCGATCGTTTCCGAATATATTGAAGGCAAAACGCTCGCCGCACTCATGGAGGAGAACCCCGCCGATAAGGAAAAATATATCGAGCTTTTGGTCGATATCCAGATGCAGATTCACAGCAAGGTCTGTCCCCTGCTCAACAAGCTCAAGGACAAGATGAACCGCAAGATCTCGGAAACCGACCTCGACGCCACCACGCGCTACGAGCTGCACACGCGCCTGGAGGGCATGCCCAAGCACAACAAGGTCTGCCACGGCGACTTCAACCCCTCGAACGTGATCCTGACCGCCGACGGCACGCCCTATATCATCGACTGGTCGCACGCAACGCAGGGCAACGCCTCGGCCGACGTCGCACGCACTTACCTGCTCTTCTGCCTGCAAGGCGACGAAGAGGGCGCGAAATTCTATCTCAACACCTTCTGCCATAAGAGCGATACCGCCAAGCAGTACGTGCAGAAGTGGATGCCCATCGTGGCCGCCTCGCAGTCGGTCAAGGGCAATGCGCACGAGCGCGAATTTCTCCACAGCTGGGTGAACGTCGTTGATTACGAATGATTCACACCGAGGCTGTCACATTTAGGCAGAAACGAACAAAAGGGGCATCGTTCATAAGAACGGTGCCCCTCATGTATGTTTTATCAAATGCAGATGAATTCGAGGTAGAAAACAGGGATTTTATCCCCGTTTTCCGTCTTTTATGATATCCTTTTGTTCTATAATGAGACACCCCCATGAATTGCCTTCGGCATGAAAAAACGGGGGTAATTCCAAAGAAAATCGACAGCTCACTACCCTTCGGTAGTGAGCTGTCGATTTCTTTACGAAGTCAAACGACTGTAAGAATCATGCCTTTGCATACCGCGTCATCCTTGCCTGACCGATCTTTTTGATCCGTCCGTCCTTCACCATTCTGCCGAGCACGGCCTCAATCGTTGTCGGGCTGACGTCAGGCAGTATTTCGCCAATATCAGCCTTGGAGATCGGCACCAAGCTGTTTAACACCGTTGCTTCAATTCTTGCGGTTTTTGTGATTTTTTTGCCGTGAACGACAGCAAAACGCTTGTCAAGCTCTTTATAGCACATATAGAGCGTTGAAAGAAAATTCTCAATGAAAGGAACGTAGGTGTTTTGATTGTCGTGCCAGCCGACCGAGGATTCCCGAAGAGCATCGTAGTAATAGACCTTATAGTTGTTGATCTGCTCTTCAAATGAAACGTATTTGCCCGCATCATAACCGTTTTTGTAAAGCAAAAGCAAGGACAAGAGCCGCGACATTCTGCCGTTGCCGTCTCTGAATGGGTGAATACACAAAAAATCAAGGATAACGCAAGGGATCAGCAGAAGCTGATTGATATTCGCATCGTTTCTTGCATCCATATAGGCAAGCTCAAGCTGCTCCATGGCCTCGCTGACCTCATCGGCAGGGGTCGGCTTGAATCTGATTTTTCGGTTGCCGCTTTGGTCCTGCTCAATAATATAATTGTCATAGGTCTTATATTGACCGCCATATTCATATCCTGCGATCCTCATCATGGCTTCGTGCAGGGCTAAAATATCACTTTGCCTGAAATCCAAAGCATCGTGGTGCAGGTGAATCGCATTCAGCGCATCTCTGTAGCCTGCAATTTCACCCTCGTTATGGTTGAGAGGCGCACTGTCCCGATTGACGATCGCGGCAATACGCTCGTCACTCGTCACAATGCCCTCAATGGCATTCGAGCTCTTGACCGATTGCACCTTGGCCACCGCTTCAAGCTCGGTAAAGATTTTTTCATATTCTTCCCTTCTCACACCCGCCATTGTCTTTAATGCGACAATGCTTGACGTAAGATTGAGCAGATTTGCAGGCAAAAGCCCGTTATTTAAAAAGGAATAATCGAATTTTCTCATAAACGCTCCTCCGTTTCTGCATATAATTATAGCATATTATATGCAGAAAATCAAGCGTTTCTGCATATAAATCTCAAAAAAATATGCAGAAAGCACACAAAAAGCAAAATCGCAATAGCTTTCTTAAAATATTGTACGCTTGATCAATTTTTTGAAAAGCATTGATGATTTGCAGCAATTGTGATATAATAAGCATGCTACACAAACTGAATATCAAAATTAGCGGTTTTTTACATGGAAAGGGATATGATACCTTTTTTTCGCCATAATCATTTTTGGATTTGGTAAAAGCGCAGGCTCCACTAAATGATTATGGTTCATGCCCTAATTTCAATTTAGTTTGTGTAGCAGCAATCGGAGCTTGCGTTTTTCGGTGCGTAGCTTCGGTTACGCACCTTTTTATGTATGTTTCAATATACTAAATTTCATAATTTCATAAACATCATGGAGGAACACGATGAAAATTGCCATTGCAGGCTCAAGAACCATTCAAAGCATAGACCTCGCGCCCTATGTTTCGGAGGGGGACGAGATCGTCTCGGGCGGGGCGAAGGGTGTGGACTCGCTTGCCGCCGCCTATGCCCGCGCGCACGGACATACTCTCACCGAATTTCTGCCCGACTACGCGCGCTACGGCCGCGGTGCACCCATCAAGCGCAATTATGAGATCGTTGACTATGCCGACCGCGTGGTGGTCTTTTGGGACGGACAGTCGCGCGGCACGCTCTCGGTCATCAAGTATGCCGAAAAGGCGGGCAAGCCCTGCGAGGTCGTGCTTTGCCAATGAAAATTCCCACGTTCGCATAGCGAACATTTCATGTTTGCATAGCAAATATTTCACCGCGTAGCGATTTCGCTTGCCCGAATGGGCAAATTTCGTGATGGGCGTACCCGAAAACGCAATTTTCGAGTACGCCCATTTCTGTGCTGTTCTCTTACTTTTTTAAAAAATTTCAAAAAACCTCTTGACAAACCTATGCTCCGCGTGTATAATGTAGGTGTTGCACAACACATGCAACACCTTGCGTACCGATCAAACGAAAGGGAAAAAACAATGCTGCACATTGACCTGCTCTCGCGCACACCCATTTACGAACAAATCACCGCCGCACTCGAAGAGTACGTTCTTTCGGGCGTATTAAAGGCGGGAGACCAGGTGCCGTCCGTACGGCGCATCTCACTTGACGAAAACATCAATCCGCGCACGGTTCTGAAGGCCTACACCGAGCTTGATGCGCG
>JAFVXT010000096.1 GCA_017501005.1 Clostridia bacterium | reverse complement strand
TCGAAAAAGGCACTGTTTTCACGCGTGGACGGTGCCGCGCCGTGCAGCTCGCGGAAGATATACTGCGCATCGCTAACGATCAGCTGCATGGGAAAATCGCGTTCTTCCTCACGCACGAGAGACACACGCCGCCCGCCGCGCAAAAACGGTCGATCAAAAACGATCCCCTCCCCTTCTTCATCGTAAATAAACTCGCGGTGGCGATCGCAAACAGAGCGCGGCATATTGGATTCTGTAAAATAACCGATCCGCACGCGCTCTCCGCGCGCGTCAAGGCGGCAGGCCTCACACGGATACCCTCCCGAATCCCGGCAGTAGGTCATACGATAAACCCCCTCCGCTTCCCGAAAAGAACTCTGTGCATCCTCCTTGTGAAGCTGCTGCATGATCTCGTCCCACACCTGTATGTGGGAGGGCGATGCATAACCGATCTCGCGCTCCCCCTCGCAAAAGCAAAGGATTCCGCCAATATATTCGGGTGTATAGCCGATAAACCATCGGTCGCGGTCAAAGGAGGAGGTTCCCGTCTTTCCCGCGCACTCGATGCGGTCAGTCAATTTGATGGAGGAGGCCGTGCCGTAAGAGGTGACCGATTGCAAAAGCCGCGTCATCACGGTGGCGTTTTGCTTTGAAAGCACTCTTTCCTCCTGCGGCTTGTTTTCAAGGAGCAAGCGGCCGAAGCCGTCGTAAACTTCAAGAAAGCTGATCGGTTTTCTGTAATTTCCTTCAAGGAAGATTCCGTATGCCGCTGTCATATCCAGTAACGTTGCGCCGTTTGTGAGCTGACCGAGCGCAAGCGGGGCGGGTGCAAGATCGGTGACAGTCCGCCCTTTTTCATCCTTACCTTCACGCACGATCCCCGAAACGTGCATCTTCGTACTGATATAATGATAAGAAAGCTCCTTGCCAAGCCTTTCAAAGACCTTGACCGCCACGGTATTCTTGGAATAAGCAATGGCATCGGGAAGATCGGTCAGCCCTGCATAAACGCGCGGATAGTTATAGGGCCAGGGGCGCAAGCCGTTTTTGGTTTTTTGAAAGCTGACGGGCACGTCATCAATAACGGTGGCATAATTGATGATGCCCTCCTGCAAGGCGGGTGCATACACCGAAAGCGGTTTGATGGCAGAACCGGGCGGCCGCTTGACCGAGGCGCAATTCAAAAGGCGGTTTCCTTCTTTTTTGCCCTCCTTACCAACGATTCCGAGCAAGCGCCCTGTTTTACTTGAAAGCACGGTCATGGCCGCGTGAATATCCGCACGGAAAAGACCTTCTCTTTCGAAGTAGTCTTCAAGGTGACTTTGGATGCGCGGCACGGCACAGGTATAGATCTTCAAGCCGCCGTTATAAAGAAGATCCGACGCTTCCGATTCCGACATTTTCTTTTCCTTTTTGAGTGCTTCGATCACGTCGGTGATCACCTGCTCGGTATACCAGCTATTGACCTTTTGCGCACGGTTTTGCCACGCAATGGGTGTAATCACTTGCCCCTCTGCCGCTTCGCGCGCGTCTTTCGTCAGGTATCCCATTTTTTCCATCTCACGCAAAACAAGCGAACGGCGCGCACGGTTGGCTTCTGCTTGCCGATAGAGATCATAGCGCGCAGGCGAATTGGTCAATGCCGCAAGAGAGGCGCACTCGCACAAGGTAAGATCAGCGACCCTTTTGCCGAAATAGTGCTCTGCCGCCGCACCGACACCGACGAGATTCCGCCCGAGCGGCACGGCATTCAAATAAAGCTCGAGGATCTCTTTTTTCGTGCATACGCTTTCAAGCCTGAGGGCGCGGTACATCTCCCGAATTTTACGCATGGGCGTTCTTTTTTTGTCTCCAAGCACGTTTTTGACAGT
>JAFVXT010000095.1 GCA_017501005.1 Clostridia bacterium | reverse complement strand
TGAATAAAGCATTCAAAAAAGTGCAATATGTGCTATATATGTATCACCGCCAGATGCTCGCCGAGATCGTAGGGCGCAACGCGGGGATAGATCCTTTGATTTTCAAGGCGCGAGAGGCGCAAAACGCTCGTCATCATATCCGAAAGACGGCCTGCGGCAAGCGAGATGCCGTGGGCATATTCCCGCCTTTGCGCCTCGGGAAGCAGAGAGTCCTCAAGGAGTCTTCCGTAATTGCGGATGACGGCAAGCGGTGTCTTCATCTCATGCGAGACGTTGGCAACGAAATCGGTGCGCAGGGTCTCCACACCCGCAAGCTCCTCTGCCATCATATTGAAGCAGTCGATGATGACGTTGTAGTTCTCGTCCACCGAAAGCTCGGAGACGCGCGGGATGCGCACGGAAAAGTCTCCCTTCGCGATCTCGTCCGCCGCCTCCGTGATACGCCGTGTAATGCGCAGGGTGGTGATACGGCGGCGAATGGCATCAATCGCCGTAAAGAGAACGCCAAGCAGGAGGACGTTAAGGAAGGTCCACTTTGCCGCCACCTGCAGATTGTCGCTCGTCAGGGTCACGCCGAGCGAGCGCGTCAAGAGCGTGACGAAGAGCATGGTGGTGCAGGAGACAAGAAAGGCAACGAGAAGAAAGAAGATAAAGTAGTGATAAAAAGCCTTGAAAAGCTTTTTGAAAAGCGTGTCCTTCTTCACTTGATCACCGCCTTATAGCCCAGCCCATGCACCGTTTTGATCTCAAAATCCTCACACGCCGACAGCTTTGCGCGGAGCTTGGTCATATAAACGTCCACCGTGCGCGTGCCCGTTTGGGTGTCCGCATCCCAAAACTCATCCATCAGCTGGGTACGGGTGAAGGTCTTTTTGGGATAGGAGAGGAGCTTATAAAGAAGATCAAATTCTCTTGCCGTCAAGGGGATTTCCTCGCCGTTCAAGGTTGCGCTTCGCTCGTCGGCATCCATCACGAAATTGCCCACCGCAAGGCGGCGGCTGGATGCGATCTTGGAACGGCGCAAAAGCGCGCCGATACGCAGGAACAGCTCATCAAGATCGATGGGCTTGGTCATATAATCATCGATCCCGATGCGGAAGCCTCTCTGCTTGGACGCGAAATCGTCACGGGCGGTCATAAACAGGATCGGAATATCACTGTTGAGCGAGCGCACGGTCTTGGCAAACTCAAAGCCATCGATGTTCGGCATCATAATATCCGATACGATACAGTCGAAGGTGGTCTTGTACATCTCGTCGTATGCGCTTTCGGCATCAAGACAACCGGCCGCTTCGTATCCCGAATGATTGAGAAATGAGCAAACACTGCGGTTGAGATCCCTGTCGTCCTCCACAATTAAAATTTTGAACATATCTATCTCCTGAAAATATTTTTATTGAATTTTGCCGCAGGGCAAAATTCGTGCGTGAAGAAATCTATTTTCGGTTTAAGAATGAATAAAACCTTCACGCTATCCTCACAAGGGCGCTTTTTTGTGTTTACACCTCCATTATAGCATAGAAATGTTAAAGTTTTGTTTGTATTTTCGCTTTTTTTGAAAAAACTTCAATATATTTTAGCATTTTTTTCGGCTTGATTGGAACAACACAAAACAACAAAAGTGTTGAGTTTAGAAAAGGCAACGCCGTTTTTTTCAGCGTTGCCCGAACGATTACACCAAGCCCGTCTTTTTGAGAACGGTCTTACTGATCGCGCCAAGATCAATGACGAACAATGCACCGCCTACCGAAGAGAGTACGACGTTAAGTAACGCCTTTGCTTCTTCCCAGTTTGCTTTTATTGTTTATTCATAATTTTGTCGCTGAGGCGGAGAATTTCAGCACCGTACTTCTTTTTACGCGCATTCAGGATCCTCTTATACATCGGATAGGTGAGAAGCGCCATGCCAAGTCCGAGAGCGCCGATTGCAATTCCGGGAATCAAGGCGCTTGGAATGCCGATGGCCGCGCCGATATCGGTCATCACCAGGCTCATACCCGCACCCATGATGATGGCGGAAATGCTGCCGAATACATATGCAAATACGTTTGCGGGACGCTTGACCTTGGCATCCAGCTCACGGAGCGCGTCAAGCTCGGAGGGAGTCTTTTCCATGTACTGCGTACGGATCTTCTGTGCCATAAACTGTTGATCGTTTCTGTTCATTATCAATTACCTCTTTCTGTCTGTTTTTGATTTTGTGACTGTATTATACCGGGCGTTTGTTTTAGATTGTTTTGTGAAATGTTTGCGTTTTGTTAATCTTTGACGCAAAATAGG
>JAFVXT010000094.1 GCA_017501005.1 Clostridia bacterium | reverse complement strand
GGGGTCAACCGCATTTCCCTTGGACTTCGACATCTTCTGTCCGTCCTTGTCAAGCACGTGACCGAGAACGAGAACGTTCTTGTAGGGAGCGCAGTCGAATATAAGGGTGGATATAGCCATAAGCGAATAGAACCATCCGCGCGTCTGGTCAACACCCTCGCTTATGAAGTTCGCGGGGAATTGGGACTCGAATATTTCCTTATTCTCAAAGGGATAGTGCCACTGTGCAAAGGGCATCGAGCCCGAATCGAACCAGCAGTCAATGACCTCGGGCACGCGCTTCATCTCGCCGCCGCACGCGGGGCATTTGATGGTCACGGCATCAATGAAGGGACGGTGCAGCTCGATATCCTCGGGGCAATTTTCTGACATTTCGCGCAGCTCGGCAATCGAGCCGATGGCATGGCGGTGGCCGCAGGAGCATTCCCAGATATTGAGAGGCGTGCCCCAATAGCGGTTACGGCTGATGCCCCAGTCCTGCACGTTTTCAAGCCAGTCGCCGAAGCGGCCCGTGCCAATGCTTTCGGGGATCCAGTTGATGGTGTTGTTGTTGGCAATCAGGCGGTCGCGCACGGCGGTCATGCGAATGAACCAGGTGTCACGCGCATAGTAGATGAGGGGGGTGTCGCAGCGCCAGCAGTGCGGATAGGAGTGCTCGAAGGTGGGGGCGTCGAAGAGAAGCCCTGCCTTGTCAAGCGCGATCAGCACCTCTTTGTCTGCCTTCTTGCAGAACATGCCTGCCCACGGCGTTTCGGCCGTCATTTCGCCCTTGCCGTCCACAAGCTGAAGGAAGGCAAGCTCATAATTTCTGCCCACGCGCGAGTCGTCCTCACCGAAGGCGGGGGCAATGTGCACGATACCCGTACCGTCGGTCAAGGTGACGTAGGTATCGCAGGTGACGAAGTAGGCCTTGCCCTTCGGGTTCGCAAAATCGAAGAGAGGCTCGTATTCGCGGTATTCAAGCTCGCTTCCGATATAGCTTTCAATCACCTCATAGCCGTCCTTCAAGACGGTGGGGGCGAGTGCCTCGGCCAGAATGTAACAGACGTCGCCCGCCTTGACCTTGACGTAGGTTTCGTTCGGGTTCACGCAGAGTGCCACGTTCGAGGGAAGCGTCCAGGGAGTGGTCGTCCATGCGAGGAAGTAGGTGTTCTCTTCGCCCTTGACGGGGAATTTGACGACGGCCGAGCGCTCGCGCACATCCTTATAGCCCTGCGCGACCTCGTGCGAGGAAAGCGGCGTGCCGCAGCGAGGGCAGTAGGGCACGATCTTGAAGCCGCGATAGAGAAGGCCGCGGTCAAAGATGTTTTTGAGTGCCCACCACTCACTTTCGATGAAATCGTTATGATAGGTGACGTAGGGATCGTCCATATCAGCCCAGAAGCCGACCGTGCGCGAGAAATCCTCCCACATGCCCTTATACTTCCAAACGCTTTCCTTACATTCGGAGATGAAGGGCGCAAGACCGTATTCCTCCACCTGCTCCTTGCCGTCAAGACCGAGCTTCTTTTCAACCTCAAGCTCCACGGGCAATCCGTGCGTATCCCAGCCCGCCTTACGAAGAACGTGCGCGCCCTTCATGGTGCGGTAACGGGGAATCATATCCTTGATGACGCGCGTCAGCACGTGGCCGATGTGCGGCTTGCCGTTCGCGGTGGGGGGGCCGTCGTAAAAGGTGAAGGTCTCGCCGTCCTTGCGCGAATCAATGCTCTTTTTGAAAATGTCGTTTTCACGCCAGAATCTTTCGATGTCCTTTTCGCGCGCAACGAATTTCAGGTCGTTCGGTACTTTCTTGTACATCTTGTATGTCTCCCTTTTGAAATAAGAAGTGATCGTAAGATTGCTTGATAGGGTGCTTTTTTTCTTGGATTTTCAAAGAAAACGCCCCCCGAAAAGCCGAGGGGCATTCGTTTACTTATTTATTATAGTATGAAATGAGCCGATTGTCAAGGGCTGTGGGGAAAAAATCGTGCGTTGCGGTCAATTGTTTTTACTTTTGCGGGAGAGCTTGCTGACGACTCGTCCGACGCAGCGCACATCCTCGTAGTCCGAAAGCAGGATATCGTCATAGGCAGGGTTCAGGGAATGCAGGCGGTCGCCTGCGTATTGCTTGACGTAGCCTGTGCCGTCAAGCAAAAAGACACCGAAGTCGCCTGCGTCAAGTGTCTGCGCCTTCTGCACGAGCAGAAGATCGCCAGACACGAAGCGCGGCTCCATGCTGTCGCCGTTGACGGTCACGGCATAATCAACGTGCTCGCGGCGGTCGGAGGGGGGCAGGGTGATCTCGCGCGATGCGCGCGCGGAATCAAGAAATTCGCCGACACCCGCCGAGGCAGGGAGGTCGTATAGCGGAATGACGTTGGCTCTTTTTTGCGCGCCGATCGCATCCTCGTCGCATGCGCTGACACGCGCGCTCTTCTTGCGCGTGCGCGTTTGTGCCTTCGGAAGCGAAAGAATCCTTGCGCCTTCTTCTTTTGGCTCGGCGGCGGTAGAATCCTCGGCGGCAGCCGATACGTAGGAGAGCTGCTTTTCCATCACCATGCGCACAAGCTCGCGGCTGTGCGTATCTAAGCGGCGGTAGGAGGCAAGCACCGCGCGCTCCTCCTCGTCAAGCGTTTCTTCAATATGCTCGCCCGCGGGATCGAGCAGATGCGAAAGAGAGCAGGAAAGGCCCTTCGCCAAGGCGAGCACCACCGCCATTTTCGGCTCGGCAATGACACCCGAAAGCAGCTTGCTCAGTGTTCCCACGGGCACGCCGCTTCTGCGCGAAAGCTCCTCGATCGTATAGCCGCGCTCGTCCTTGCATCTCTTTAAGTTTTCGGAAAAAGTCATATCTCGGCACACTCCCCACACTTTTTGTCACATACAGTATAGCACATCTTTTTCTATTTGTAAATACAAAATGGAAAAATTTTTTAATTTTTTTCCAAAAATGATTGAAAAAGTATTGACAAAATGGAAAAAGTGTGCTACAATTATTCCAGAAACGGAAAGAAATCCGCAAAAATGCGGTCTTGATAAAAAGAAAAACCAACCCGAAAAGAAACAGTCTTTGGAGGAATCCGTCATGAACAGAACCTTTGAAAACAGAGGAAAAACCAATTTCGATACTTATAGAAATGAAGCGTACGGCCAGGATTATCTCGTGCTTGCGCTCCTTGCGGTCATTCGCTTTTTTGCATTGCCCCGCGTCAAAACCGCGTGCACCGCGCTCTCGATTCTCGCCGCCTTCTGCGTGATGCTCGGCATCGTCGGCGGTGTGGAAACCGGCATGCTGCCCCTTTACTGCCTCTTTCCCTTGCTCGGCCTGTGCGTGCTGGGCGTGGTGGGTACGCACATGGCACGCAAATAAAAAGAGGCGGTCATCTTTGGGCACAACCGAAGAAAAAAGAAGCATATTATTTTTTGGAGTATGTGCGCAAAGAAGCGTCTGATCTGACTTGCATACGTAGAGAAGAAAACCGAGCTTGCATTGCAAGCTCGGTTTTCTTGTCGATATGTCAACTCCGTTGACTCGATATCTTCTCGCATCGCTCGAAGTCGATATATTGTCGCTTTGCGCCAATTCGATATGGGATCAAACACAAAGGTTTGATCCCGATGCGTGTGATCCCGATGCGTGTGATCCCGATGCGTGTGATCCTTAAAGGAGCACACGCAAGCTTAGCCGACCCTTCTGAAATAGGTCAGCTTTTCAAGCGGGGTTTTGACCGTGTGCGTACCCTTTTCGTAGACGTTGCCCTCGTCGTCCTGCCATTTGCCCTCGGGGAAGATAACGTCCTTTTCGCGCGTGCCCTTTGTGATGACGGGGCAGACGAGGATATCAGAGCCGAGCATGAACTGGTCGGCGATCTTTTCGTAGCCGCAATGCGGAAATTCATATTCCATGTGGCGCAGCACGGGCTCGCCAGAGGT
>JAFVXT010000093.1 GCA_017501005.1 Clostridia bacterium | reverse complement strand
GGAGAAGAGCATCTTCGGAGCGGAGATTTGATCGTTTATACCTCGGCTGACAGCGTTTGCCAGATCGCCGCGCACGAATCGCTGATTCCGCCCGAAGCACTTTACGAAATCTGCCGCCTGGCGCGCGAGATCTTTTCGGGCGAGCATGCGGTGGGGCGCATCATCGCGCGCCCCTTCGAAGGGGAGGCGCCGCACTTCGTGCGCACCGAGCGCCGCCGTGATTTTTCGCTTGCGCCGCGCGGCGAAACTCTGCTTGATCGGCTTTCCCGTGACGGCTATGACGTGATCGGCGTGGGCAAGATCGAGGATATCTTCGTGTCGCGCGGACTGACCGACAGCATCCATACGGGCAACAACGGAGAGGGCATGCAAGCAACGCTTTCACTCCTTGACCGCGATTTTCACGGCCTTGCCTTCGTCAATCTGGTGGATTTCGATATGGTGTACGGCCATCGGCGCAATGCCGTCGGCTATGCCGACGCACTCTCCGCTTGCGACCGCTTTCTTTCTCAAATGATGGCGCGCATGCGCGATGACGATCTTCTGATCGTGACCGCAGACCACGGTACAGATCCCGGCTTTCTTGCCACCACCGACCACACGCGCGAGGACGTGCCGTTCCTTGCATACAGGCGCGGTGTGCGTGCGCATAACGGCGGTTGCGTGCAGGGCTTCGGTGCTGTGGCCAATACGCTGGCCGAGCTTTTCTGTGTGCCGACCTTTGACGGCTTTGCGTCCTTTGCGCACGCGTTATAATCTGCCCTTGAGAGGCTGCACGGTTTTTCGTTGCAGCCTTTTTTTATCGTGCGGCGGCTCTGCCCTTGCGCTCCTTTTTCGGCCCTTCGTCCTTTAATAGGGTAAAGGTCACGCGCGAGGCGGCAATATCCGCGTCTTCTATGCGGATTCTCACAAGGTCGCCGATGCGGTAGACTTTTTTTGCTGTGTGCAGCTCGTGCGCATCTTCGTCAAAGGTAACGTCATTTTCAAGCTCTTCCACGGGGATCAGGCCCTCACAGGTGTTCGGAAGCTCGGCAAACATGCCGTAGGCATTGACCGAGGTGATGCGCGCATCGTAGGTCTGCCCGATGCGGTCGGCAAGGTATAAGGTCTTATAAAGGGCTTCAATGCGCCGCTCGGCGGTCAGGGCGCGTACCTCTGTGTTGCTCGCCGCTTCGGCGGCGCGGTGCGCGTATGACGTGAGCTTGGAGGGGACGTTTGGTGCGCGCAGCATTTCCGAGACGATGCGGTGGGTGGCAAGGTCGGAAAGACGGCGGATCGGTGAGGTGAAATGCGCGTAAAGGGCAAGTCCGATGCCGTAATGCCCTGTGGGCACTTCGGAATAGCGCGCTTTTTCCATGGCGCGCAAAAGGAGATAGGAAACAGGCTCGGAGATCTCCATGTCGGCGGCCTTTGCAAGCACGCCCTTGAATTTTTCGGAGGGGTAGGGCGGCTTGATATCCGATACGTCAATGCCTCGGTTATGGGCAAAGCGAAGGAAGTCACCTAACTTTTCCTCGGTGGGCGCGCCGTGCACGCGGTAGACGCAGGGGCGGCCGTTCTGGCGAAGATAGGTGGCCACCGCCTCGTTTGCCAGCAGCATGCATTCTTCAATGATGCGCTCGGCCTCGCCGCGCTCGCGGCGGACGATCTCGGTCGGGTGTCCCTTTTCGTCCAGAATAAAGCGTGCTTCGGGACGGTCAAGCTCAAGCATACCCTGGCGGCGGTGCTTTTTCACACGCGCGGTCAGGCTTTTTAAGAGCAAAAGGGGCGCGTGGACTCGCTTGTATTTCTCGTAGTAGGGGGAGGCCTTGCCGTTTGAAAGCAGGTCGTTGACCTCGCTGTAGACACCGCGCACGCAGGAGCGTACCAGGGGATTCTTCGTCGCCTTACGGCTCCTCAGAATGACAGCTTTTTATTTTCACACTATTGGCATTCCCGGAGGTCAGAAAATCAATAATTTTCTGCGTTGACTT
>JAFVXT010000092.1 GCA_017501005.1 Clostridia bacterium | reverse complement strand
CGCCGCCTCTTCGCTGAAATCGGTGGGCACACCGCAATCGGCAAGAATCGCTTGGTAATTGGCCTCGCGGCTCTCGGCAGGGCCGTAATTGGTCACAAGACGGCAAGTGCCGCCGTCACCCCGCATGCGCGGACGGGCGGTCAGCATGACCATGACCTTGTCGTTTGGCTGCACGCCCTCGCCTTCAACGGTGGGCATCACGGCAAGGCGGCTGTTATCGGGGATCAGCACGAGCGACGGCGCGGCGTGCCCTTTTCTTCTTTGATGATAGGGAAGGTATTCAATGACCGTGCCGATGATATAGGGCGAGGTGACGTCAAGGATCTTCACGATCCGTCCCTCAAGACGGCGGCGATCGTTAGACGGGCGCTCCCTGAACGACACGCGCACGAGATCGCCGTCAAGCGCACCCGCGGTCTTATCGGCGGGGATAAAGATATCCTCGGCAAGATCGGGGCAGTCAACGAATCCGTAGCCGTGCAGAGTGCCGCGGAAGGTGCCGTCTATCGTTTTTTCGTCCCGACCGAGTGTGGGCGAGGTGCGGACAGGGCGGTGCGCTTTGCCCGCCTTTTTCTTTTTCTTCCTTTGGAAGGGCTTGTTTTTCGTTTTCTTTTTCATGTTCTTCTTTTTCCGTTTTTGATTTTAGTATGTCCTGTTCCTACGAAAAAACAAGACCGACTCGCATGGTGGCAAGGTCGGTCTTGTGTATCTTTTATTCCGCTTGGGTTGCGGCTTCGGTTGCGCCCTCGGTTTTTTCTTCGGTTTTATCCTCGGTCTTGTCGTCGGTCTTCTTATCCTCGATCCAGCTCTGCGTTTGCTTGCCGTAGTGCTCCGAAACGCCCATCGACTGCCAAAGCGACTGATGCTTATCCGAATACTGATACGTGGGCTGCAGGATATAGATCAGAAGAACGATCAGCACAAAGAGAATGCCGAGGATCGTGGTCAGGCGGGAGAGCAGGCGGTCAACGCGCGAGTCCTTTTCCTTGCCGAGAAAGTTTTCAGCCGCACCCGTGATGGTGCCAAGACCGTGCGATTTGCCGTGCTGGAGCAGTACGGCAACTGTCAAAAACACGCCCAAAACGAGCAATGTGATCATGAAAATGGTGATAATCGTGGTGTTCATCAGATAATAGATCCTTCCTTACGTACTATAAATCTAACGCCGAATCGGCGGGAATTGTATCCGATTCGGACACAAGACACTGTCAAATACAACATATTATACCATGCTTTTTCTAAAAAAGCAATACGTTTTTGAAAAAAACTCAAAATTAAGCCAAAAATAATTTCGCTTACCTGAACGACGCACTGTATTTGCGGAATGCGGCAGTCACGGTGGCATCGATCGTACGGTGGTTGAAAACGCGCAAAACCGTGAGCGAACGGCCGATCTCAAGGATCATTTTCTCTTTTGGCAGGGGAAGCGTATCGTAAAGAGAGGCGTTGACACGGCGCACACCGCCCGTGATCTTCAGATAGCGGTCGTAAAGCGAGGAGGAGAAGAGTGCGTAAAGGCCAAGGAGAAGCGGCATGCTCATTTCACGGCCGTCGGCATAGTCAATGAAGTTCAGCTTGTTGTCGGTGGAAATGTGCGTGAAGGGGGCAAGCTGGGAAGCGTAATATACGGCGGCAACGATCATGCGGCCGTCCTTTTTGGTAGGCATGCGCTTGAGCAGCAAAAGATTCTTGTTCGGCTGACGCAAGGAGGGGATGCGCGGCACGATGTAATCGCGTCCGTCGCCGATCGGATGGCGGATGCGCCCGTCGGCAAGGCCGCAGGGGCGGAGAAGCGGCACGGCATCGTTTGTGCGCTCGCCGCGCAGAAGAGAGGCATGGCGCGAGGCAAGTGCAAGACCTGTTTTCATTTTCAGACCGAGCGAGGACAGCGTTTCCTTCTGTGCCTCCACAAAGCGCACGGTCTCTTCCTCCTCACGCGAATGCAATAGGAGCAGCTTTTTGTCCTCGCCGCGCATGATGAAGGAGGGCTCGTAGGCCGTCGAGTCGGCCTCGCCCTTGGCATTGACCGTCACGACAGTGATCTTTTGTTGCACGGCCTCCTTTTGCAGACGGAGTGCCATGTGCTTGGCAAAGGGAGCGGCGGCCGCCGCCGCTTTGCCCGAGAGCAAGGCACTTCTTTCGCCGTTATCGGGCAAAATGATGTGGGTAAGCGCGCCTGACAGGAGATAACGGCGGATATGTTCAAGATAAACGCCAGAGGAAAGCTCGGTCGGTAAAAGCATCACGCACTCGCCCTCGGGGGCAAGCAGGGAAAAGACCTTGCATGCGAAAAGATAGGCAAGGTCGGTTTCGCCCTGGCAGAGCTTTTCAAGGT
>JAFVXT010000091.1 GCA_017501005.1 Clostridia bacterium | reverse complement strand
TTTTCCAAAGCTTTTTCGTGCCCTTTCTTCTGCACTTTTTCATGCTTGCCGCCCTCTTTCAGCTGGGCAATTTTATCTTCAAAAAAATCGCGCGCAAGCACTATGAAAACGGCTTTTCCGTTTGGAAAAAGATCTATGCGCTTTCGCTGTTGCCGATCCTTCTGACGGCAATCGCGCTCGTCTGCGGTTACGTCAACTTGCATACCGTTGTCGCCACGCACTATACCGTGCAAACCGAGAAGGCTATCCGCGAGGAAGGCTATCGCGCGGTGTATCTCAGCGACGTGCATTACGGTGTGTCGCTTGACCGCAAGGAGCTGCAAGCGGTGTGCGACGAGATCACCGCGCAAAAGCCGGATTTCGTCATTCTCGGCGGTGATATCGTTGACCACGAGACAGGCAAGGAAAAAACGCGCGAGGTCTTTGAAATTCTCGGTAGCATCGAAAGCACGTACGGCACGTATTTCGTCTTTGGCAATCATGACCGTCCCATGCGCGGTATGCCGAGCGAGTTCGCCGATCAGTACGGCGAGGAAGAGCTGATTGCGCTTATCGAAGCGTGCGGAATCCGTGTTTTGCAGGATGAGATCGCGGCCGTCGGCGAGGATTGTGAAATTGCCCTGATGGGAAGAGAGGATCGAAGCGTGCCCGAGCGTGACTCTGTTCTCGGTCTGACGTCAAGCACCTTCGCCGATGCCTTTCGCTTGATGATCGACCATCAGCCGTGTGATTACCGAAAGAACGGCGACCACGGCACCGACCTTCTTCTGTCGGGACATACCCACGGCGGTCAGTTCTTTCCTCTGAATTATCTGATGACCTTTTTCGGCAACGATGCCGTCTACGGCCGTACCGATATCGATGAAAATACGGTAGCCATCGTCTCAAGCGGCCTTGCCTGTTGGGGATACCCCTTCAAAACCGCCGCCCCTGCCGAGTATCTTGTGATTGATATTCTCCCCAAATAAATCATATAAATCGTCACACACCTGCCGACGTGCGCGCACCTCGGCAGGTGTGCTTCTTTGTTGATGCAAAGAATAGAAGCATCTCGCAAAAGTCAATAGGTATTGCAAAAAAGCTACGAAAAGTGCGGATAGTTCTTGACAAGTACGGATAAATGCGTTATAATAATTTGCGAATGATTCGCAAATTCGCAAAAAGGGAGGGAATCTCGTGTCAGGCTATGCAACCGAGCAGAGAAGGCTGCTCATGCTTTTTTTACAGTGCCACCCCGACGAGTGCTTTTCGGCCGCCGAGATTGCAGAAGCGCTCTCCGACGCGTCGGTCAGCTTGAGTGCGGTCTACCGCAATCTTGCCGACCTTGAAAGGGAAGGGTTGATCAACCGCACGGTCAAGGCAGGACGGCGTGAGAGCTTTTATCAGTTCGTGGCGTCACCCACTTGCCGCAACTGCTTGCATCTTTCCTGTGTGAGGTGCGGCAGCGTGCATCATATGCAAGCCGCCTCTCTTGCCCCTCTTCTGCAGGACGGCTTTACCGTTGATCCTCAAAAGACTGTGCTTTACGGCGTGTGCCGTGATTGCACCGAAAAAGAAACCAATTCTTAAAGGAATCCTATGAAAAAATTTCTCTTGTGCCTTGTATTTTTGCTGTTGCTTTCGTTCTCCCTCTGCGCTTGTGCGGACGCGGAGGACGACGGCAAAACCGATATTCTATGCAGTGTTTTTCCCCTCTACGATTGGACGCGGGAAATTGTCGGAGAAGATGACACGCTTTCGCTTGAGCTTCTTCTCGAAAACGGCGTGGATATGCACAGCTATCAGCCGAGCGTGCAGGATATCGTGAAGATCTCCGAATGCGACGTTTTTATTTACGTGGGCGGCGCGTCGGACGCGTGGATCGAGGAGGCTTTGCGTGAGCATCGCAATCCCGACCGCACCGTTTTGCGCTTAATCGACTATATCGACTGTGAAGACAACGCCTGCCATGACGGGCTTGATCACAGCCATCACCATGAAGCCGAGGGCTATGACGAGCATATCTGGCTTTCGCTGCGGAATGCCGCGCGGCTTTCGGGTGTGATTGCCGACGCGCTCTGTGCGCGCCTACCCGAAAAAGAAACGCTTTACAAAGCAAACGCGCAAGCGTATATAGCGAGGCTCAATGCCCTTGACGAAACCTATGCCGAGGCATTCGGCGCGCTTTCGCAAAGAGTGCTTTTGTTTGCCGACCGTTTCCCCTTCGTCTATCTTTCACGTGATTACGGCATCACCTCCTTTGCCGCCTTTTCGGGCTGCTCTGCCGAGAGCGAGGCGAGTGCCGCCACCGTGCGCACCCTTTCCGAAAAGCTGAATGAGTACAGCCTTCATACGGTGCTTGTGCTCGAGGATTCCGCCGATTCGATTGCCGCGAGTGTGATCTCGGCCGCCAAGCGCGATGACGTGGCGGTGCGCTCGCTCGATTCCATGCAATCAATCTCACATAAGGACATTGCAGGGGGCGTGCGCTATCTTTCCCTGATGGAAAAGAACCTGGCGACGATGCTGCAAGCCATGCAATAAACAAAAAACGATTTCGGAGAATATGATGATACAGTTATCCTGCCGTGATCTCGTCCTCGGATATGAGGGCAGAGTTGTGGCCGAACCCTTGAATTTTGAAGTAAAAAAGGGCGACTATCTCGCCATCGTGGGTGAAAACGGATCGGGCAAAAGCACGCTTTTAAAAGCGATTTTGCATTTGCACGCGCCGCTTTCGGGCACGCTTGCCTTCGGGGAGGGGCTTGACCGCACGTCGATCGGCTATTTGCCCCAACGAAGCGAGGTACAGAGCGATTTTCCCGCCTCTTGCTTTGAGGTGGTGCTTTCGGGCGCGCTTGCCAAGTGCGGTTTGCGCCCCTTTTACCGTCGAAGTGAGAAAAAAGCGGCCGTTGAGGCTATGCGCCGTCTTGGCGTTTATGACCTGCGCGACCGTTCCTTTGCCGAGCTTTCGGGCGGGCAGCAGCAGCGCGTGCTGCTTTGCCGTGCGCTTTGCTCGGCTGATCAAATGCTGGTGCTGGACGAGCCGTCAGCAGGGCTTGACGCCGCCTCCACAAACGAGCTTTACCGCGCGGTGGCACGCTTGCGCGAGGAGGGCGTGACGGTCTTGATGGTCTCGCACGATCTGCCTGCCGTCTTTGCCGACGTCACGCATATTCTTCACGTCGGCGAGCCGAGCTTCTTCGGTACGAAGGAGGAATACCGCGCGCGCTTCTTTGATCCTGCGCGAAGGGAGGGGGGCAGAGAATGAACGCGCTTGAAAAGCTTCTTGACTATTTTCGCTATCCCTTCGTCTGGTATCTGCTGATCGTCGGGGTGCTTGTGGCGCTTTGCGCCTCGTTGCTCGGTGTCACCTTGGTGCTCAAGCGCTTTTCCTATCTCGGTGACGGCCTTTCGCACGTTGCCTTTGGCGCTACTGCCATTGCGGCGGTTCTGAAAGTAACCGACCGCACGGTGATCGTGTTGCCCCTGACCGTTTTTTGCGCGGTGCTTCTTCTGCGCTTGGGGCAAAATACCAAGGTCAAGGGCGATGCCGCCATCGGCATGATCTCGGTGGGCGCGCTTGCCGTCGGGTATTTGCTGATGAACGTCTTTTCTGTCTCTTCAAACGTGGCGGGGGACGTGTGCAGTGCGCTTTTCGGCTCGACCTCGATCCTCACGCTCACCCTTTCCGACGTCATCTTCTCTCTTATTCTGTCGGCACTCGTGATCGGCGTGTTCATCTTCTTTTACCATAAAATTTTTGCGCTCACCTTCGACGAGAATTTTGCGCGTGCCACAGGTGTGCGCGTGGAGCTTTACAATCTTCTGATCGCGGTGGTGATCGCGGTGGTCGTGGTGCTGGCCATGGATCTGATCGGCTCGCTTCTCGTGTCCGCGCTCGTGATTTTCCCCGCGCTTTCGGCCATGCGGCTCTTCTCAAAATTCCGTACGGTCACGGTGGCGGCTTGCCTTTTCTCGGTCGTCTGCGCAACGGTCGGCATCCTTTTTGCCATTCTTTTTGAAACGCCCGTGGGGGCAACCGTGGTGGTCTGCAATATCCTCTTGCTTGCACTTTGCACGCTGTGCGGCCGCTTTGTGCGCCGATGAAAGGGAGAAACGGCATGCAAAGACAGGAAAAAATCGCGCAAATGAACCGCACCGTCATGCAAAAGATGAGTGTGTTTTTGAATTACGAGCCGAATTTTGTCAAAAAGGACATGCTGGACGAGCTGATGCGCGAATGCGGCCTTTCCGCAGAGGAAGCCTTCTCTTATATCCTCGCGGCGGCGGTTGGGCTTGACCATGAAAATGACGAGCTGGCGCGCGAGATCTTCACCTCGTATTTTCCGCGTATGATTCACCGCCTTGACGTTCGTGAATTTTTATCCGATCCCTATATCCAAACCGTGCACCTGCCGAGCAAGCAGGTGGGCAGCTGGCAGTTTCTGACCGAACGCTACGAGGCGTGCGAGGCCTTTGCCTGCGACGATCTCGTCCTTGACGGCGAGGGGGCGGTTTTGCCGCAGATCGGCTTCTTTCTCGAGCCTTATTCTTACGGCGCGGTGCGTGAAAACGGCCGCGAATGGATGAGCGTCAATCCAAACGAGATCCGCACCATGCGCGCCCCGATCGCGCGTGCGCACGGACGCGTGCTCACCTACGGGCTTGGCCTTGGCTATTTCGCCTTTATGGTCTCGCGCAAGGAAAGCGTGTCCTCGGTGACCGTCATTGAGCGCGACCAAAACGCCATTTGCCTCTTTGAAGAAGAAATACGACCGCAGCTTCCCACGCGTGAGAAAATTGCGGTCGTATGCGCCGATGCCTTCGAGTATGCCGCGCATGAAATGAAGGACGGCTCTTATGATTTTGTATTTGCCGATATCTGGCACGATCCCGCCGACGGCGTGGAGGCCTATTTGCGCTTCAAGCTCACAGAGCATCTTTCGCCCAAAAGTGAGTTTGCCTATTGGATCGAGCCAACCCTGCGTTATTACCTCTGATCAGAGCGGACTTTTGAGAATCTTGGCGTAAGGGCGCGGATAGCGCGCAGGCGTTTCTGCATTTTTTTCAAGAATCAATACGTAACGAAGGACGGTTTCCGTGCCGTCGGTAAGCGAGTATTCCTTTTGCTCCTTCAGCTTGCCGCCCAGCATGGGAATCGCCTTTTTTGCCGCCTTCAGCTCGTTTTCGGCATTCTTCGCCTTCATGGCAAGGAAGAGACCGCCGCGGCGGCAGAAGGGAAGGCATAGCTCGGAAAGAATCCGCAGCTCGGAAACGGCACGCGCCGTCACCACGTCAAAGCTCTTTCGCAGATCGGTTGCCGCCAATTCCTCCGCGCGTGCGCAAACGGCGGTCAGATTGGTAAGGCCGAGCAGACGCGCACTTTCTTCCACGTAGCGTACCTTCTTTTCGGTGGCGTCAAGGGCGGTGACGCGGAGATCGGGACGGCAGATGGCAAGCACGAGCGAAGGGAAGCCCGCGCCCGTCCCCACGTCAAGCACGCTCGCTTTCTCGGGAATCATCGGGCAAAGGGCGGCACAGTCGGCAAAATGCTTGAAAATAATGCCGTCGGGATCGGTGATGGCACTCAAATTGTATTGGGTATTGGTTTCAAAAAGACGACGCGCGAGTAAATAGAGCTTTTCGGCACGTTCGCGCGAAAGATAGCGGTCAAGACGGTTTTGCGCAAATACGCGGTTGAGCCGCGCCAGAAAATCAGCCTCGCTCACGTTTTCCCAAGCGGATAGTGTTTGTTCGTTTTGCATGCGATCGGTTCCTCTTCGGTTTTTGTGAATGGTTTCTGTTTTTATTATACAGTGCGCGCAAACGAAAAGTGTGAACGGTTTGTAAAAAGAGGAAAGCTCTTCAAAAGTGCAAGTAAAAAACCAAGTTTTTTTGTTAATATCTTGACAACTTGACAACGCATCTCGTCTATGCTATAATAAAGACACAAGAACAGTCAATCAAAAGAGCACCGCGAGAACGAAGAGGAAATCCGTTGCCCGTGTGCGTTTCAAAAGAATGAACAAAACGGCGCAACCGACTCATGACTTCGGTGCGCCGTTTTGTGTTTTTTCTGTTACGGTAGGTGCTTGCAACAATTGGATATTTAAATTCTTTGAGCTTTATGCGTTGTATTCCACTGACCCGACCAAGACGATAAACGATGTTTGTGTTGATACAGATGCTTGGGCGTACAATAGTTGGAGCAATGAAGCGGCATATCTAACGATGAAAAATTATGTGATAGCAGGCCAAAAAAACATTTCCGTAACGGCAGAAAGGAGTAGTTTTTATGAAGAAAATTGTTGTTCTGATTCTTGCCGTATGTGTGCTCTTTCTCTTAACTGCATGCTTCAATGAAAAAGAGACAACCGGTATTTTACCGAGCGACGAATCGTCAAATAAAAACCAAGATTCAAATGAACTAACAATTGAATCAACGTTTGAACCGTCAACTGAACTGACACTCGAACGAACGACAGAACCGACTGAAGCACTGTCATTTGACTGTTTGACCGAAAATGAAACAACGCCAATGTTTGAAGAGCCTCCGCCTACTGACCGCCAAATTTATGAGAATCAAACATATCAAGAGTTGATTTTTCATTTGCTTGACGCGAATGAAGGTAACAGTCTCGTGCAAAGTGAGCAAGCACTATACGGAGAAAAGCATCAGAAGCTTTTAGAGGCATTCAAAGACGGTGAGATCGTTTTAAAAGCGCCGAAAATGAACGGTGCTTTAATGCCTCTTTGGAAAAGAGAAGGTTTTTCTAAAATCAGCATATTCACACGTGAAACCTATCATTTGCCGTGGATATGGTATTATTGCTTATACAAGGATCAGAATGTTCGTGTTCAGATCACATACCCTACGCTCTTCGTTGACGGAATAGAAGATGACATGACCTGCTCGCAGATCCTTGATAAAATTTTTCCGGGAACGCCAACCGAACAGAACTATGAGAAAAATGATATTTATCTGCGCGTTTATGCCGAAGCTCTTGAATTCAAAGATAAAACTGTTTCCGCCACTGTTTATGAATTTACAAATGATTCGCGGATATGGATTCGCTATTATGATGACGGGTGCTTGGTAACTTTGGTTGCTGAACCCTCGGTTTTTGACGATGAATTTTGGAGTTCTTTTGTGCTTGATGCGTTAACTGCATCTGATTTACCGAGCGACGAATCGTCGGATAAAAAACAAGATGAAAAAAGAACCGACAGTTGAGCCGCGCCAGAAAATCAGCCTCGCTCACGTTTTCCCAAGCGGATAGTGTTTGTTCGTTTTGCATGCGATCGGTTCCTCTTCGGTTTTTGTGAATGGTTTCTGTTTTTATTATACAGTGCGCGCAAACGAAAAGTGCGAACGGTCTGTAAAAAGAGGGAAGCTCTTCAAAAGTGCAAGCAAAAAACCAAGTTTTTTTTGTTAATATCTTGACGAACACATGAAAATGTGCTAAAATAGGAACGATATGAAAAAAAACAGAAATGCAAAGGAGAACTACCCCATGTCTATGTATAACAAGAAAACCATCGAAGACATCGAAGTCAAGGGTAAGCGCGTGCTTGTCCGTTGCGACTTCAACGTTCCGCAGAAGGAAGGCAAGATCACCAGCGATAAGCGTATCGTTGAGGCTCTTCCCACCATCAAGTATCTCATGAATGCAGGCGCTCGCGTCATTCTTTGCTCTCATATGGGCAAGCCGAAGGGCGAAATCAATCCGAAGTATTCGCTTTGCGCTGTTGCCGCTCGTCTTTCCGAGCTTCTCGGCACGAACGTTGCGCTGACTGCCGATATCATCGGTGAGGATGCCAAGGCCAAGGCTGCCGCTCTCAAGGACGGCGAGGTCATTTTGCTTGAAAACGTTCGTTTTGACAAGCGCGAGGAAAAGAACGATCCCGAATTTTCCCGTGAGCTCGCTTCTCTTGCAGAGCTTTACGTGAACGATGCGTTCGGTACGGCTCACCGTGCACACGCCTCCACCGCAGGTGTGGCTGACTATCTGCCCGCAGTTTGCGGCTACCTGATCCAGAAGGAGATCGGCATCATGGGTAAGGCACTTGCTGATCCCGCACGTCCCTTCGTTGCCATTCTCGGCGGTGCAAAGGTTGCAGATAAGCTCAAGGTTATTGATAACTTGCTCACCAAGGTTGATACCCTTATTATCGGCGGCGGTATGGCGTATACCTTCCTCGCTGCCAAGGGCTACAGCATCGGTACCTCGCTTTTCGACGCTGAAAAGGTTGACTACTGCCGCGATATGATGAAGAAGGCAGAAGAGAAGGGCGTGAAGCTTCTTCTCCCTGTTGACACCGTCATTGCCAAGGCATTCCCCGATCCGATCGATGCCCCCGTTGACGTGCAGATCGTTCCCTCGAATGCGATCCCCGCAGATATGATGGGCCTGGATATCGGTACCGAAACAAGAGCTCTCTTTGCCGATGCCGCAAAGACTGCAAAGACGGTTGTCTGGAACGGCCCGATGGGCGTTTTCGAGAACCCCACGCTGGCAGAGGGCACGATTGCCGTAGCACGCGCGCTCGCTGAAAGCGAAGCCACCACCATCGTCGGCGGCGGCGACTCGGCAGCAGCCTGCGAACAGCTCGGCTTTGCTGACCGCATCACCCACATTTCCACGGGCGGCGGCGCATCGCTTGAGTTCCTTGAAGGTCTTGAGCTGCCCGGCATTGCTTGCCTCCAGGACAAATAAGACAAATTTTTTGAAAGCAAACGTGCGGCGGCGGAATACTCCGTTGCCGCACAAATTATGAAACATAAAAATCAAAGGAGAATCCCATCATGAGAAGATATGTGATTGCAGGTAACTGGAAAATGAATATGACCCCCGCACAGACCGCGGCATTCATCAAGGAGCTCGCTCCCATGGTTGCGGGCAAGGATAAGTGCGATATCGTGCTTTGCGTTCCCTTCGTCGACATCGCCCCTGCCATTGAAGCCGCCAAGGGCACCAACATCAAGATCGGTGCTGAAAACGTGCACTTCAAGGAAAGCGGCGCGTATACGGGTGAGATCTCGGCTTCTATGCTCAAGGAGATCGGCACCGAATACGTCATCGTCGGCCACAGCGAGCGCCGTCAGTATTTTGCCGAGACCGATGAAACCGTCAATCTGCGTACCAAGGCTGCGCTTGCCGCAGGCCTGAAGGTCATTCTTTGCCTCGGCGAGCTTCTCGAGGCACGTCAGGCAGGCATCACCGAAGAGATCGTTTCCATGCAGACCAAGCTTGATTTCGCAGGCATTCCCGCAGAGGATCTTAAGAATATCATCATTGCTTACGAGCCGGTCTGGGCCATCGGCACGGGCCTGACCGCAACCCCTGCGCAGGCAGACGAGGCATGCGGCATCATTCGCCGCGTGATCGGCGATCTTTACGGTGCAAAGGCCGCTGAGGAAATGATCATTCAGTACGGCGGATCGATGAACGATGCCAACGCCGCAGAGCTTCTCGCTTGCGAAAACGTTGACGGCGGACTCATCGGCGGTGCTTCCTTGAAGACCGACAAATTCACCGCAATTGTCGATGCCGCTAACTGATTTTAGGAGCTTTTATGAAACGTTTTTTTGCGTGTCTTATCCTGCTTCTTTACCTCTCCTCGCTCCTTTTGGCGTGCGGTGACGGTGAAGAGGGGGAACCCACCATCGTCGGCGTGTGGAAGTCGGAGGAGCTTGCAAACAGCGATTCCCAATCCTCGACCGACACGGTCTCTCAGCGCATGATCTATGCCTTTGCCGAAAACGGCCATATGCTTTCCATCGATCTGTATGCAGACGAGATCACCCGCGTGATCGGCGCGCATTATGCACTTGATGAAAAGGGCATTCTGACCATTCGTCAGTTCGGTAAGGAGGACGGTGAAATGATCGCGGAGCTTTCGGGCAAAACGCTCACGCTTTCCCTCAATCTCTCTTCGGGTGATTTCGGAGAAGGCGAAGAGGATCTCAGCCGTAAGAAAATCACCTTCACGCGAGAAAAGGATGCGCAGGCAAACGCCATCGTCGGCAGCTGGGTGTATGCCTATATCGACGAGAACGATAAAACTATCACCGTCCGCTATGATTTCCATGAGGGCGGCAAATCCGTGCGTGCGCTTTACGAGGGCATCGACATGGAAAACAGTTGGCTTTCCGCGCACGATGAGCAGACCTACACCTTCCAGACGGTGAACGGCGAAGAGCTTCTCTATATTTTCACAGAAAGCTCGGACGGCAGTGAGGCCACGGTCGAGGTCTTTCGCATAGGCTTCCCCTATGACGGCTATATGACCATGGAGCCACTCACCGACACCGACTCTGTGACCGAGGTGCTTCCGTTTGCGGCGCTGGCAAAAGAATCAGAATAAAGAAATAGAATAAGAAGCGCACGCCGAGGCAATTTGCCTCGGCGTGCGCTTTTCCTTTTGCGATGAAAGCCTTGCGGTGCTTTTTCAAAAGCGACTCTTCCTCACGTCGGCTTGAAAGAATGTTCGTCATGGTCAGCGAGTCTTGAAGCACAAAATATTCGTCAAGCAAATGCTCGTTTTTGATGCCCGTATTTTCAAAAAGCTCTTGACAAATCCGCATACGCATACTATAATCAAAGCGTGAATTCAATACTGTGCAGAGATTTGGAGATGCTGATTGATATGGAACAGATGATCCATATCTTTTTGCGTCCTTTTTTGTTGCAGTTCATTTTTCAGGAGGACAAAACCATGCCAAAAACAAACATCGTTGATTGGGAAACAATCACAAATTTCGTCATTGATGCTTTCGTGGGCTACGGCGTACCGAGAGCAGATGCAGAGATCTGCGCCGATGTTCTTCTCGAATCGGACAAGCGCGGTATCGAGTCCCACGGCTGCAATCGCTTTAAGCCCATTTACCTTGACCGTATCAAGGCGGGTATTCAGAATCCCATTACCAACTTTGAGATCATCAAGGAGACCGAAACGACCGCTGTTGTTGACGGTCATGACGGTATGGGCCAGGTCATCGGTCACAAGGCGATGAGCATGGCCATCGCCAAGGCTAAACAATACGGCATGGGTATGGTCGTTGTGCGTAACTCCTGCCATTACGGTATCGCAGGCTACTACACCTCTATGGCAACCGCAGCCGGTTGCATCGGTATGACGGGAACGAACGCCCGCCCCACCGTTGCGCCTACCTTTGGCGTGAAGGGTGCTTTCGGAACCAACCCCCTCACGCTCGGTGTTCCGACCGATGAGGCGTTTGACTTTAACTTTGACGCGGCTTCCTCTACCTACCAAAACGGTAAGCTCGAGTACTACGCACGTATCGGAAAGGACGCTCCCCGGGGTGCGCTTGTCGGTCTTGACGGCGAAGCCTATGAGGGAACAGCCGCCGATGCGCTGAAGACCATGGCGCGCGGCGAGGCTGCGCTCTGCACCCTCGGCGACCCCGGTGAAGAGGGCTGCGGCTATAAGGGCTACGGATTTGCAATGTTCGTTGAGCTGATGAGTGCGGTTCTTCAGGACGGTCACTACGGTAAATACCTGACCGGTAAGGACGAAAACGGCAAGCAAAGACCCTACGGTCTCGGCCATTTCTTTATGGCGATTGACACCGACCATTTCCTGGGCGAAGAGTCCTGCCGTAAAAATGCGGGCGATATCATTCGTGAGGTTCGTTCCACCCAAAAGGCTCCCGGTGCAGAGCGCATTTATTCCGCAGGCGAAAAGGAATACGAGATTCGTCTTGCACGTCACGCAGGTGTTCCGATCAACGAGTCTGTTCAGAAGGAATTTATCGCCGTACGTGACGAGCTCGGTCTTGATTATAAGTTCCCCTTCGAAGATTGATTGAAAGGATATTCGCAAAAATGAACATCAGAGAAGAATCCTTACAGAAGCATTACGAGTGGAACGGCAAAATCGAGGTCGTTTCCCGCGTTTCCGTTGAAAACCGCCAAGATCTTTCTCTTGCATACACCCCCGGTGTTGCAGAGCCTTGCCTTGAAATTCAGAAAGACGTTAACAAATCCTATGAGCTTACGCGCCGCAAAAACCTCGTTGCCGTGATTACCGACGGAACGGCGGTTCTCGGACTTGGCGATATCGGCCCTGAAGCAGGTATGCCCGTGATGGAGGGCAAGTGCGTGCTGTTCAAGGAATTTGCAGACGTTGATGCCTTCCCCCTTTGCATTCGCTCCAAGGACGTTGATACCATCGTCAATACCGTCACGCTGCTCGCGGGCAGCTTTGGCGGTGTCAATCTTGAGGATATTTCCGCGCCCCGTTGCTTTGAGATCGAGCGCAGACTCAAGGAAACTTGCGATATTCCGATCTTCCACGATGACCAGCACGGAACGGCAATCGTCGTTGCGGCAGCACTGCTAAACGCCCTCAAGGTAGTCGGTAAGAAGCTCGGTGATGTTCGCATCACCATGAGCGGTGCGGGCGCTGCGGGCCTTTCCATTGCCAAGCATCTCATCAATATGGGCGCAGATCAAAAGAAAATGCTGATGTGCGACGTAAACGGTATCCTTTGCAAGGGTGACGAAAGAATGAATCCCGCGCAAGCCGCTATGGCAGAGATCACAAACGCAGATCTCAAGAAGGGAACTCTTGCCGACGCATTGATCGGTGCAGATATTTTCGTAGGCGTTTCGGCACCGAACATCGTCACGGAGGAAATGATTGCCTCCATGGCAAAGGATTCCATCGTATTCCCCATGGCGAATCCTACGCCCGAGATCATGCCCGATCTTGCAAAAGAAGCAGGCGCGCGCATCGTCGGCACGGGACGCTCCGACTTCCCCAACCAGATCAACAATTTGCTTGCATTCCCCGGCATCTTCCGCGGCGCGCTTGACTGCCGCGCTTCTTGCATCAACGAGGAAATGAAGGTTGCCGCCTCCCGCGCCCTCGCTTCTCTGATTCCCGAGAACGAGCTGAACGAGGAAAACATCATCGTTTCCGCGCTGAACAAGAGCGTTGCCCCCATCGTTGCCAAAGCCGTCATTGCTGCCGCAAACGAAACCGGCGTTGCGAGAATCTAAGCTTGCTTCGTTTCAATAAAAAAATTGGACACATCACAAGAGCAAAAGCTCAAGTGATGTGTCCGATTTTTATTTGCCCCCATTTGCTTTGGCGGTATTGATGGAGGAGATCAGGATTCTTCTTATTTTGCCTGAATCATTGTACAGCTTGGAATATATTTCTTCGTTGATGATATTGGTTTTTACAAACAATTTGAGCCAATATTCGGTTTCGTAGCATTCTTTCAGTGAAATCTGCATTTTGGCAATAAAATCAGCCTTACTGCTCGCATAGTTCGCCTCGTGGATATTCGCGCCGATACTCGTGCCGCTACGAAGAAGCTGATTCGTCAGCACATTTTTTCCTTTCAAGCTTTCACATAAATTCACAATATCGATGGCAAATTGCATTGCTAAATCAAGCACAAGATTGTCTTTCATAAAACCTCCGAAATGAATGAAATGACGGTAAAACGTCATGAAATGTTGTACTGCTGCGCGCACAACATGAAATGAAGCTATCGCTTCATGAAATGATTGCTACGCAATCGTTGAATGAAATTTGCCTTTATTGCACCTATAAAACATGTGCCGCGCGGAAAATCCGCACGGCACATTTCATGCTTTAGCATTTCATTCGCCAACGGCGTATTTCATTTGCCGAAGGCAAATTTCATTGCAAATAATCTCCGATTATTTGCCCCCCGATTATTTGCTTGCTTCTTCAATCGCAACCGCAACCGCAACAGTCATACCGACCATGGGGTTGTTACCTGCACCGATTAAGCCCATCATTTCGACGTGCGCGGGAACCGAAGAGGAGCCTGCGAACTGTGCGTCGGAGTGCATACGGCCCATGGTGTCGGTCATGCCGTAGGAAGCAGGGCCTGCGGCCATGTTATCGGGGTGCAGGGTACGGCCCGTACCGCCGCCCGTAGCGACAGAGAAGTACTTCTTGCCGTTCTCGTTACACCACTTCTTATAGGTACCTGCAACGGGGTGCTGGAAGC
>JAFVXT010000090.1 GCA_017501005.1 Clostridia bacterium | reverse complement strand
GAAAGATTGTCTTCGGTGACAAACAAGTGCCGTGCATCAATATCGATGGAGGGGTTGATATCCAAAAGCCGCCGCGTGGCCGCCTCGGTTTTGGAAAGGCCAACCGTGCTTTGCAAAGCAAAAAGCTGACGGTTCATATTGGATGCAGACACAGTATCGCCGTCCACAAGCGTCAAATGGCCAACGCCTGCACGCGCAAGTGCTTCCGCCGCATGACCGCCCACACCGCCGAGCCCAAAAAGCGCGATCCGGGCGTTTTGCAAGCGCCCGACGGCTTCTTTTCCCAGCATGCGCGCGGTTCTTTCATAAAATTCATTCATGACACACCTCATACCTTGGCGATCCGACCGCCGCCAACCACGGCGTCGCCGTCATAGAGAACGACCGACTGACCGAGCGCAATGGCGCGTTGCGGCTCGTCAAACACCACGCGGATGCGACTGCTATCGAGTTGCGTGACCGTTGCCCACTGCTCTGCCTGACGGTAGCGCACTTTGGCGCGCACGCGCATAGGCTCACGGATCTCGGCAACCGAAATCAGATTGACAGCATCCGCCTCAAGCTCTCGGCTGAAAAGTCCTTCTTCCTTCGAAAGGATCACGCGATTGGCCGCCATATCCTTTTCCTTGACGTAAAGCGGCTCTGGCAAGGCAAGGCCAAGCCCCTTGCGCTGGCCGATCGTATAGCGAATGATCCCGCGGTGACGGCCGAGCACGCGTCCGTCCTCATCCACAAAATCACCCGATTCAAATTGCTTGCCAAGCCTTTTTTCAATAAAAGAGGCATAATCCTCGCCGTCGGCAAGAAAACAGATATCCTGTCTGTCACGGCGGTCGGCATTTTCAAAGCCGTTCTCGGCGGCCAGTGCGCGCACCTCGCTTTTGCTCATGTCGCCAAGCGGAAAGAGCGTGCGCGAAAGCTGCTCCTGCGTCAAGGTATAGAGAACGTAGCTTTGATCCTTTTGGGGATCAAGCGCGCGCAAAAGCTCATAACGGCCGCTTGCCTCGTTATAACCGATACGGGCATAATGCCCCGTGGCAATTCTGGAAGCGCCCTGCTCTTGGCCTTTTTGGAAAAGCATCTCAAATTTCAGACGGCGGTTGCAAACGATGCAAGGATTCGGCGTGCCGCCCTCACAATAGGTACGCACAAAATCATCGATCACGACCGAGGAAAAATCGGCAGAAAAATCGCAGACCTCGTAAGGAATCCCCAGCTTTTCGGCCACACTGCGCGCCAAACGGATATCCTCTTCGGTGCAGCAGCCGTTTTCAGCACACCCCTCGGCACGCAAGCGCATCGTGGCGGCCGTGCAATCATAACCTTTTTCTTTTAATAAAAGCGCAGAGACGGCGCTGTCAACGCCGCCCGAGAGCGCGATCAGCACACGGTTTTTCATCCGAGTCTGATCATTTCGTCAATGCACCGACGCGCATCGACCAAGGTCTTTTCATCAAGCGTGATCTCCTCGCCGCCCTTTCCTTCAAGGCAGGCAAGAACGTCGGGCAAGGTGGTCAAGCGCATATCGCGGCAAATCAACCCTGCGCTCAAGGGATAGAAGAATTTATCGGGGCACTCGTACTGCAAGTGCGTGACGATCGAATTTTCCGTGCCGATGATAAATTCTTTTTCTTTGCTTGCACGTGCAAAATCCATAATGGCCGTGGTACTGCCCACGAAATCGGCAAGCACTTGCACTTCCTTTTTGCATTCGGGATGCACGAGGAAAAGCGCGTTCGGATGCTTTTCCTTTGCGCGAATGACCTCCTCCTTGGTCACGGCCGCATGCACGGGGCAGCCGCCGTTGACAAAGACGAACTCCTTCTCGGGCACAGCCTCGGCAACGTAGGCACCGAGATTGCAGTCGGGGATAAAGAGAATTTTATTCTGCGGAAGATTCTTCACGATGTTCAAAGCCGATGCCGAGGTCACGCACACGTCGCTGACGGTTTTGATGGCCGCCGTCGTATTGATATAGGAGACCACGGCGTGATCGGGGTATTTTTCACGCAATGCAAGAATATCCTCACGCGTGAACTGCTCCGCCATCGGGCACCCTGCATCGGGCGACGAGAGAAGGACCGTGCGGTCTGGCGCGAGCAATTTCGCGGTTTCCGCCATGAAACGCACGCCGCACATGAGAAGGCGGCGGTTTGAGGTTTTGGTTGCCTGACGGCTGAGTGCAAACGAGTCACCCGTGATATCGGCAATTTCGAGAATTTCGTGCGACTGATAGGTATGCGCCAAAATACAGGTATCGGTTTCTTTTTTCAGGGCAATGATTCTGTCCTGCAATTCTTTCGTAGTCATCTTTTTTCCTTTCGCCCTCGGATGCGGCTTGGATCAAACGCCGACCGAGAGCTTATCTTTCGTTAGAGCACTAAAGCAAATAATCAATAATATATCATAAGTATACCATAAATCGACCGAAAAGTAAAGCAATTCGGGAAATTTTCTTGTTTATATACCGCTTTTTATATAAGGTAATAAAAATTCACTTTTTTACGCAAAATTTCCGCAAAAAAATACGAAAAGCTCTTTACTTTTAAATGTGGATATGGTATAATAACGGATGGCAAGGTTTCATTATTTTACAGTCAAAAAATAAAAAAATATAAAAACGGAGGAAAAATCATGTTAGAAAGAAAAAAGATTTCTATGGATGGTAACACCGCCGCGGCGCACGTATCCTATGCGTTCACCGAAGTGGCTGCCATCTACCCCATCACCCCCTCTTCCAATATGGCTGAGGTAACCGACACATGGTCTGCATCTAACAAGAACATTTTTGGCGAACCTGCAAAGAACATCTTCGGCACGAATGTTAAGGTTGTGGAAATGCAGTCCGAGGCAGGTGCTGCAGGTGCAGT
>JAFVXT010000089.1 GCA_017501005.1 Clostridia bacterium | reverse complement strand
GGCTTCATTCTCCGCTTCGCGGATCTTGTTCATTTCTTCTTGAAACATGAAGCTCCTTTCTTGTCGGGGCACCCGACAAAACGGTTTTGATTTTTGCAGCAAAAAGACCGCACAAAGAAAGCGCCGCAATTATCCACGCTTCTCCTTTATGCGGTCATCAATTCAAGTATGAGTATTTCTACTTTTTAGTCGGTTTCCGCAAAAGGGCTTTCAAACCGTCATATGAAAGTAGTATAACATATTTTTTCGACTTTAGCAAGAGTTTTTTGGTATTTTTTATAAAATACAGATATTTTTATTATTTGTGATATTTTTTGCCTGCAATAATGGTCATGGATCGGTAAAGAGACTCCATCAAAACCAAACGCATCAGCTGATGCGGGAAGGTGAGCGGCGAAAAGGACAGACGAAAATCTGCCGACGCCTTGACCTCGGGCGAAAGTCCGTGCGAGCTTCCAATGAGGAGACATACCTTGCCGCTTCTGTCAATTCCCTTTGAAAGAAGTGCGGCAAGAGATGGCGAATCCATGCTCTTTCCTTCCACGCAAAGCGCCACCGTAAAGGCATCCCTCGGGACGGCGGCAAGAATCCGCTCTCCCTCCGCACGCAAAGCGGCGGCAACTGCCGTTCGGTCATCCTCGTTTGCAATCTTTTCCTCTTTGAGCTCCTTGATCTCACAATTCGCATAAGCGGAAATACGCTTGCGATATTCGGCAATACCGTCACGCAAATACGCTTCCTTGATATTGCCGACAGCAATAATTGTTAACGAAGTCATCTTTTGATCCGTCTTGCTTCCAGATAATAGCGTTTATCCCACGCCTCGCCCATCGAGAAGGTCTTGCGCGGCAAGGGACCGTCACGGTCAACCGAGGGGAAAAGATCCGCCTTTTCCATGCCGTCGAACAGAAATCCAATCGCATTTTTCTTTTGTGAAAGGGCATGCAAGGAGTCGGTGCCGTGAATGTAATCAAGCTCAATTTCCGCGTGCGTACGGCAATATTCGTCAAGAAAAGCTTGCAGAGTACCAACGGTCAGGGAGTGTGCGCCGTGCGCAAATACCACCTTGCATTTTTCCTCGCCGATCAGGCAAAGCACCTCTTGCGAGGGATAGTCGGCGCAAGCGGGGTCGGTGGCACACTTGTCCGCATAGGCACGAAGAGCCTCGATGAGCGACGAATCCGCCCCGAAGGCCACGCGGTAGATCGGCTCAAATTCAAGAGAATGATCGTGAATATTGACAAGCTCGACAAGCGCATAGCGTGCGGGATGATCGGCCGCTTTTTCTGCGCCAAGCTCGTTTTTGATATTTTCATAATGAGCTTTGGCAGAGGCAAGTGAATGATTTCCGTCACCGACCGCAAACAAAAACGGTTGATCGCCGCCCTTGGCAGCGAGCGCACCGATGGCATTCTGCACGCGTTTGATCTCCTCTTGTGACAAAAAATACGCTTCCACGCTTCCGCCGCCCATCATCAGCGGGAACTGATACGCCTTTGCCAACTTATCTTTGCATTCCGTTAAAGGTTCGATCACCGTGCGATCGGCATCGTCACAAAGAAGCATCACGTGCGGAAGCTCAAGCTCAGCATCACGGCGCACCTCCACGCGCGGCGGAATGCGCGAAATGACAGTGCCCTCGGTGGCACGGATCAAGCTCTTGGCATCGGGTGCATAGCTATAATCCTCGAGGTCGATCGCACCGACAAGACCGCGGCGGACAGAGCCGTTGCGGCAAGTTCTTTCGAGGTAGATCATGCTTGCGTTATGTTCACGGAAAATACCGGCCGCCAGATACTCACGCATGCGGCGATTGATCTCGGTCACTCTTTGTGCACGTGAATCGTTCAGATAAAGCTCGGGCAAAATCAAAGAGAGTGTGGAGGGCGCATCGCCAGCGGCATCAGCCACACCTTGCCAATAATCGGGCTCGCTCGTGTATTGGTCACAAGCAATCACCGCCCATTTTTCTCCGTCGGTTACCGAAAAATCGGGGAGAAGAATATTTGCTGCTTGAAAAGGAATCTTCGTCATAAATTCAAACCTCCTCGGCGCCTTGCGCCGTTCATTATTGTTGTCATTCGAGGCGAGAGTCCGGACGTTCAGCGCATACGCGCGAGTGTTTGGAGACCGCCGAGAAGCTCGCGGCAAAGAATATCCACGTCTTCCTCGGTATTATCCGATGAAAAGCTGACGCGGATGCTTGCATCGGCTTCGCGCTCGGAAAGGCCGTAGGCAATCAAGGGATGCGCGCCGTGCCGTCCGTGCGACGAGCAGGCCGAGCCGCTGGAGACGCAAATGCCCTTGGAAGAAAGATAATGCAGCATGACCTCGCTTTTGATTGAGGGCAAGGCAAGATTCAATATGTGCGGTGCAGGGGTGGGTGTAAGCAAGGGCTTGACCTCGGAAAGCTCGTCCGAAGACAGCTTTTCAAGCAAGCGGTTGCGCAACGCACGCATGCGTTCCTCGCGAAGCGCAAGCGTTTTCACGCCGTCCTCAATAGCTTGCCCGAACGCGGCAATGGCAGGTAGATTTTCGGTACCCGCACGCATTCCCTTTTCCTGGCCGCCGCCAAGAAGGAGAGGACGCAGGCCCTTATTCTTGATCACGGCATCAGAAACCCAGAGCGCGCCCACACCCTTCGGCCCTTCGACCTTATGCGCGCTGACGGTGATCATATCAATACCCATACGGCGCACCGAAAAAGGAAATTTCAAAAAGGCCTGTGTGGCATCGCAATGAAAAATCGCGTCGGGGCACATACGCTTGACGGCAGAAGCAGCAGACTGTAAATCGTAGGTTGCCCCTGTTTCATTATTGACCAGCATCATAGTCACAAGCACGGTATCCCGCGAGAGCGCCGCGCAGAGAGCCTCTATATCCAACCGTCCGCCAACCGTAGGGACCTCTACGACGGTAAAGCCTTCTTCGCGCAAGCGTGCAAGCGGCATACCGACCGAGGCGTGCTCGCCCGCCGTCGTGATGATTTTTCCGCGCGCAAAGCGCGGCTTTGCATAGGCGCGTCCGAAGATTGCCAGATTGTTGGCTTCGCTGCCGCTGCCTGTAAAAATGACCGTACCCGCGCTACCCAGGGCGCGGCAGAGGATCTCCCGCGTGCGGGTAAGATATTTCTCGGCATCCACCCCCCGATGATGCAAGGAGGAGGGATTGCCGTAATGCTCGCGCGAAAGCTCGCAGTAAAGCGAAAGCGCAGATTCCGATATTTTAGTGGTTGCGCTGTTGTCGAGGTAAACTTCTCTTGTCATTTCTTCACCTGTGTTATTTGATTTCAAGGGAAGAAAGCACGTCACTGATCACGCGCTCGTTCGCGTCGGCCTCCGCTGAGCCCTCGGGAAACATAAAGGTCAGCACGTAGAGCTTATAGCCGCCGATGACGGCAGCCTTGGTACACTGATAGCGTGCCGTGTCCGTCACCAGAACGTAATCGATCCGCTCGCCGCGCAGGGAGCTGACCGTGCATTCGCTATAGACGAGCATTTCGGTTTTGCCGTCCTTCTTTTCTTCCTCGCTAGCCTCTCTGTAAGCAAACTCGCTATCGGGGTAAACACCCTTCAGCGCCTTGACCGTTTGCTCCCAATATTCCGCAAAATCGGTCGCCTCGGTCTCTTCCATACATAGGCTCACAGAGGCGTTGGATTCGGGATCGCGTGCAAAGGCAAAGGTGCCGTAGCTTTCGTCAAGCCACCCCTTCGGTGCGAAGAAGCGTACCTTCCAACCCTTAGTGGCGGTATCGCCGATTCTGATCATGCCTTTTTCGTTTTCCTCGGGTTCGGCGGCCGTACCGCCTTCAGCCTTTTGCTCTGCAAAGGACATGTTGTCGATCACGCGGTAAGCATCATCAAGGTACGTGCCGTAAAGGTCGGTGCCCGTCTTGACGTTTGTTTGCGCACTGTAGGTGACAAGATAAAGTGTGCCGTCCTTCAGAGTCATGGCTTGCAAAAGACGGTAAGAGCGAGTGTCGAGCTTGCCGCTATAGGATACGACAGCACCCGCTTGCGCGCAGACCGTATACTCGGTCAGCTTTTCTTCAATCTTGAAATCGGCATACAGGCTTTCCAGCTTTTTCTGCTCATTTTGCCAATAATCATTTACATTCTCTTCTTCAACCCTCACATGCCGTACCGTGATCGCCACGGGGGTGGAAGAGGAGACGCATGCTTCAAGGTGTCCGTTCGCCTGCCGTACCTCCCATTGGTCGGGCAGGTAGGTATGGTAAGGCAAACCATCGCAATCAACGGTCTGCATTCCCGCAGGCGCACCGCCCTCGGAGCAGGCACTTACAGTCAACAAAAGACATACAAAAATCAGAAAAGTAATCAGTGTTTTTTTCATTCGTTAATTTAAGCCGCAAGGCAACCTTTCTGCCGCATTCGGCATTTTTTTACATCAGGAATCAAGTTCGGGCAACGAGCGGACGATGGAAACGAAGGTATCGCCGCGCTCTTCGAAATTTTTGAAGGCATCGTAGCTTGTGCAAGCGGGTGACAAAAGAACCGTATCGCCCGATTCGGCAATATCTGCCGCTGCCAGAATCGCCTCGCGAAAATCGGCGCGGCGAAGAATGGGCAGGTTTTCTTCATCGTAAAGCGGATGGCGCAAAAGCTCCTTTTCGATGGTTTCGGCAGTTGCACCCGTCAGAACCACGGCTTTTGCATGCGAGACCAAGGAATCGGCCAGCATTTCAAAGGTCAAGCCCTTTGCCGCGCCGCCGCAAATCACAATGGGGCGTTCCATCAGAGCCTCCAAGGTTACGCGCGTACGGTTGGGAGAGGAATCGATGGAGCTGTTATAATACTTCACGCCGCCGCGTTCACGCACAAACTCCAATCTGTGCCGCACACCGCAGAACTCGGGAGCAAGCTCACGCAAAACGCTATTGTCAATAAAACTTAACGTCAAGGCCGCGGCCGCCATGAAGTTTTCAACGTTGTGCCGTCCAACAACACGGATCTTCGAGACGTCAAGCAAGCATTCGGACTTTCCGCCGTACGTATAGATCATGTGGCCGTTTTGCAAATAAATATATTCATGTTCGCCATAGCGCGCATGCAAGTCGGAATAAGGCAGACTCGACGAAAAAAGGATGGGGCGGCCAACTTCATCGGCCATGCCGCGCGTGACTGCGTTATCGGCATTGAGAACGGTCACGCCGTTTTTGGGCAAAATATGTTTTTTGGCTTCAATATACTCTTCGTAATCCTTATGCCAATTCAAGTGGTTTGGCGTGACGTTCGTCACAATAGCATGAGACGGCGCGCTCGTCATATCCTGCAGCTGAAAGCTGGAAAGCTCCACCACCGCAAAATCGTCCTCTGTCATTTCTTCCACGCGCGGCAGAAGAGGCATACCGATATTGCCGCCGCAGTAGACCTTAAAAGCACCGCCCCGACGCTCGGATTCCTTCTGCAGAAGCTGATACGTCAACGTGGTGGTGGTGGTTTTGCCGTCGCTGCCCGTAATGCCGAGCACGGTGGCAGGACAGAGATCAAAAAAGAGCTGCATTTCGCTGGTCACGCGTCCGCCGTTTGCACGCACGCGCGCAAGCGCCTCTCCGAACGGATAAACACCGGGGGAACGAAAGACCGTCTTTTCGGTCAGATGATCCATATAGTCTTCGCCGCAAACGAAATGCACACCGCGCTCAGCCAAGGCTTTGACGGCGGGAGCAAGCTCGTCAAACGGCTTCTTATCGCGCGCTGTGATCTCCTTTGCACCGTGATCGAGCAAAAAGAGGATCAAGGGCAAATTGGAAATGCCGAGACCAAGCACCGCGATCGGCGAAGAAATCACATCGTCAAGAATATGTTGGTTACGCATAAAATTCTCCGTGATCAAAAAGACCACACTTTCTTCGAATTGTTATTTTCCTATTATTATATTATAGTCTATTTTCAAGCAAGATGCAACAGTATTTGCAAATTTTTCATACAAAAAACATACCCATACCGCACAAAAGAAAAAAACAGAGAGTTTTTTCTCTGTTTTTTGCAAGGCACAAGCCATTATCGCAAAAAAAGCGATCGGAACGTAAGCCGTGTTCTGTTCCCGCCAAAAGCGGGCCGCGATCATCTATCTTTGCGTTTTGTTACCAAAACGCTCGAAGACAATAACTGTCTCACTGCCACAAGCAGGGGAACAAAGAGCGGGCCGCCCCGATGCGCACTTGCGCTTGCACCGTCCCCAGGTGTTGCTTCGGATAGGGTTTACATTTGCAGACAGTCGCCTGTGCTGCCGGTGAGCTCTTACCTCGCCTTTCCATCCTTACCGCACAAGGTGCGGCGGTCTATTTCTGTTGCACTTTCCCTAAGGTCACCCTCGGCGGATGTTATCCGTTATCCTGCCCTATGAAGCACGGACTTTCCTCACGGTACGACCTTTCGGCATAGTACCGCGCGATCGCGTGTTCCGGTCGCACGTTTATTATACCCCCAAAAGACGATTTTGTCAAGAGTTACTTCTTTGCGTTTTTCAAAAGAAAAGAGTTGCACGAAAGCATTTTTTATGTTACAATAAGAATAAAAGGCTTCATAAAACAGATACTGCCCCATCGAAGCAAACCGGAAAGTAAGGTAGAAACGATCATGAAAAATTCTTTTGAAGCAGTAAGGTTCGCGTATTCCGCCATTGAGAAAAGAATCCCCTTTCGGCCAAAGCTCGCGCTTGTGCTCGGCTCGGGTCTCGGCGGTCTTGCCGAAGAGATGACCGACACCGTGTCGATCGGCTATGCGGAAATCGAAGGCTTTCCCATCTCGACCGTAGCAGGCCACAACGGCCGCTTTCTCTTTGGACGTCTTGGCGGCGTGCCGATCGTTTGCATGCAAGGCCGCGTTCACTATTATGAGGGCTACGGCATGGACGAGGTCACCCTTCCCATTCGTCTGATGGCAAAAATGGGTGTCAAAACGCTCTTTCTCACCAATGCGGCAGGCGGCATTGCCGACCGTCTTTCGGTTGGCTCGCTCATGCTGATCACCGACCATATCTCCTGCTTTGTGCCCTCGCCCTTGCGCGGCGCCAATGACGACCGATTCGGCCCGCGTTTTCCCGACATGAGCGAGGTTTATTCCCAAAAACTGCAAAAAAACGTCAAGGAAAGTGCCGCACGCTTGCATATTCCGCTTGAATCGGGCGTCTATTTACAGGCAAGCGGCCCTCAATACGAAACGCCCGCCGAAATCCGCATGTACCGCACGCTCGGCGCGGACGCTGTCGGTATGAGCACCGCCTGCGAGGCCATTGCCGCGCGTCACGCAGGGCTTTCCGTCCTCGCCATCAGCCTGATCACAAACAAAGCGGCGGGCCTTTCGCAGACAAAGCTGTCTCACGAAGAGGTCACCGCCGCTTCAAAAGAGGCCGCACCGCGTTTCCGCGCGCTTGTTAAGGAAACGGTGCGCGAAATTGCCATCTCGGATTAAAATCGGGATATAAGGCGTATTTTCGCCACCTGCGGCATCAAAAATGCCGCTAAAAGTGCACCGACAGCACCTTGCAAAGCGTTAAAGAACAGTCCGGGTAATGCAGAAGATAAGCTTCCGTAAAAGGCCCATTCAAAAATGAAATAGCCGCCTACCATCACACACTCGGCAAGCAAGGAAAGCGCAAGCAAAAGCAAGATCCCCTTTGCGCCCTTCGCCTTCACACGGCGGCACATAAGCGCCGCAAGCAGGGCCACAAGCCCTTTGATCACAAAGGTGGCGGGGGCATAAGAGGCATACCCCAGCAAAAGGTCAGCCAAAAGTGAACCCGTTGCCGCCGCGCCGAAGCCGAACGCGAAGCCGAAAAGAAAGCCGCTTACCAAAACGAACGCGTCACCGACGTGGATATACCCGACGAGCGGAAGCGGAACGTGAATCAAGGTTGCCACGCAAACAATGGCCGCCATCATCGAAGCTCCCACAATGCGCCGAACCGATACGTTTTTCAAGCCGTTCATTTCATCACCTTCCGTCAGATTCCTTTATAGAAAAGGAAGACTGCCAAAGCGATCTGCCAAGCAAGTCCGAGCAAATTCACCGCGCGAAAATACCAATGCTCGCCCTTGGTCTTGTGGCGGAACACCGACATTCCAAGGCTGCCGCCGACCGCACCGCCGAAAAAGGAAAAGCCAAGCAAAACAGATTCGGGTATACGGAATTTTCCTTTTTTCGCCTTGCGCTTATCTCTTCCGTAAAGAATGAACGCAAGTAAGCTCATCACACCGAGAAAAACCAAAAAATAATAGGCAATCATAAAATCCTCCCGGACGGTAGCCGTCCGTCAATATTTAAGTGAAAATCGGGGCCAGATGCCCCGATTTTATTTTGTATGCGGAAAAATCAGCTGTTTTCGAGATCTCCAAAGTCAACGTTGAAGCCGGGGAACTGCTCGTTTCCGCCTTCGTTCTCTTCACCTTCAACAACAATCTTGGTTGCAAAGAAGGTGCGCAAGGAATCAAGCGTATCCTTCTGCTCCTCGTCGCGCTCGTGTTCAGCCTCATAGGCGTCGATTTTCGCCTGAACCTTATCGGCAGATTCCTCGGGGAGCGACATGGTCGGAACAGAAGCGTCCTCGGCTTCCTTTACACCGTTTTGAATGCTGTGCTTCAAAATGGTGGAATCCATCACGGATTCAATCAGATCGTCTGCCATATCCTCGGTCATCTCAACGTCGGGATTCATGGCAAGCGTCAGCACCGTATTCAGAGCAGCGGCTTCCTTATGAACGTGCTCCTGGCCCTCTTCACTCTTATCCTGATTCAGCTCGGCCATTTCACCGAGAGCACTCGTCAGAATGCCGCCAAGGGATTCGGCGTATTCGTCACCGATACCGGTTGTCTTCATGATGTCGGTCATCGATGCACTCATTGCGGCAGCCGACTGCGGCGTCAGCGATTCAAGCATGTTCACAACGTCTTCAACCTTCGCAACCTCGCCCTTTTCTACCGTATCGGCAATGACCATCATGTAAAGGAAGGTTTTCTGGATACCGTCAAAGGTCTCAACGAGAATGATCACGTCCTGGCCGATGCTCGAAACGTGCGTATCGGCAAGGCCGCTCAAAATCACCTCAACCGACGGACGGAACATGGCCGCATCACCCTGCAGCAAGCCCATCAGGTCGATCGTCAGATAGGTTTCGCCCTTCAGCCATCTGTTCGATGCCGTGGAGAAAATATCCGCCAACATCACGCGTACAATCGCGCTGCTCTCCGGATCGTCGAGTGTTTCGGCAACCTTACGCAAGGGATCGATGTTCATGCCCTCGATATCCGCAAAGGAAATATCGCCAAAGCTATCTGCGATAGGAAGCAGGTCAAGAACGCCGATCAGTTCCTTTTCAAGAGACGTATCGATCGCTTCGTCAATAACGCCCGCGTTCTTTTCAATATGTATAGAGGTCAAGCTCTTATAGAAGAGATTACCGCCCATCTTATAGGGAATGCTGACGGCAACGCTATCTGCAAAGCCGTGCGTCAACGGTTCAATATCATGAAGCGTTTTGGCAACACCGTCTGTCGCGTCGTCATGAGCGCTGTCGGGGCTTTCGATATGCGCAACCGTATGGTCAAGCATTTCGGTATAGCCTGCAATCGGCGTGGAAATCACCACAAGCGTCACCAAGGCACCGACAACAGAAATCAGCGCACCGAAGAGACGGCGGCAAGGGATCTTCTTTTCAACAGGATCGGTCATGGGCTTCAGGACAAGGTTGACGATGAAGCATACGATCAGGAAAAGCTTGTTGACGATAAAATAAACAAGCATAAAGATTAAGGGCGCAACGATAGCAAGCACCAAGCTCTCCAGCACTGCAAAGGAGGTTTCTGCCTGCAAAATATCATTCAACGCGCTTTCGGAATCGCTGAGCATGTGAAGGATCTTTTCGACCAGCACCTTCAAAAGCGACGGCAAAAGCATCTTCACGAGGAACAAAGAGACAAATGCACTCGCAAAAAGGCTGACCGTTCTGACGGCGGATTTGAACACGCCGCGCTTCAAGCCCAAAAGAGCAGCCAAAAGGATACTTATAATGGCAAAAACCAAAAAAGCCACGCCACCCATTGAGCCGATTTTTTCTAATGTCATAGAATATACCTCTCATTCTGTAAAATGGATAATATTATCATAGCACGATCTCAAGAAAAAGTCAACACTTTTAAAAAAATCATTTCAATTTATTCCATGCAAAATTTGGTTTTTTCCAACTTAACGCGCTCCTTTTTTCACTTTTTTTAAAAAAATTCAACTTTTTTCAAAAAAACTATTGACATTTTGTTTTAAATAGGATATAATCTCAATAGAGAAAAGGAGGATGATAAAGTGAAGACCGAACGAAATACGCTTCAAAAAAGTCTGGTCTATGAAACGGTATGTGCTTTGCATCATCATCCGACCGCGATCGAAATCTACGAGGAGCTGCACAAGGCCCACCCCTCGATCAGCCGCGCCACCGTTTATCGGATCCTCGGCGCGCTGTCGGAAAAGCACAAGATTCTGAAAATCGAATTGCCGAACGGTGCCGACTGCTTTGATTTCAACATCGCCCTGCACGATCACTTTCTGTGCAGAGAATGCAAGCGGATCAGCGACATCGACCATCCGACGCCGAAAATCGCACTTCCTCCCGACACCCCCGATTATCATATTGAAAGCTGTTCCCTGCTTTACCACGGCATTTGCGCTTCATGCAAGCAAAAAGAAGCGTTACAATAAAAAACAAAATATTTTTTAATGCAGAAGGAGAAAAAAGTTATGAAATTTGTATGTCAGGTTTGCGGTTACGTTCACGAAGGAAACGAGCCCCCCGAAAAGTGCCCCGTTTGCAAGCAGCCCGCCGAGAAATTCACGGCACAATCAGCTGAAAGAACCTGGGCTGCCGAGCACGTTGTCGGCGTAGCAAAGGGCGCACCCGAGGACATCATCAAGGATCTGCGCGCCAACTTTGAAGGCGAATGCTGCGAAGTCGGTATGTACCTCGCTATGGCACGCGTTGCTCATCGCGAAGGCTACCCCGAAATCGGCCTCTACTGGGAAAAGGCTGCTTACGAAGAAGCAGAACACGCCGCTAAATTCGCAGAGCTGCTCGGCGAAGTCGTCACCGACTCCACCAAGAAGAACCTCGAGCTGCGCGTTGACGCTGAAAACGGCGCAACCATGGGCAAGTTCGACCTTGCAAAGCGTGCAAAGGAGTTGAACCTCGACGCCATTCACGACACCGTCCACGAAATGGCGCGTGACGAGGCCCGCCACGGCAAGGCATTTGAAGGACTTCTCGCAAGATACTTCAAATAATTTCCTAATTCATATCAGTTAAAAAGTGAGAGCAAACAGAAGAACCGACCGTGCGGTCGGTTCTTCTGTTGCTTTTATTTGCTGCCACACAGCAGTGGTTCCATATAGTGATGATACTGATAGCGAAAGCTCATTCGCGAACCAACTCGTTCCCGAGTCGACCGTTCTGGTGCAGAAAATTATAAGAATTTGCAACAATAGACCCCGTGTAGATACGCCAGCCCTCTGTCACCGCGATTGTCACGACGCAATCGGCGGGACAGCCTTTGAACGTGCTTCCTCCAATTCTCGTCACGCCCTTGCCAATGGTCACGGCGGCAAGCGAGGTGCAGCCGGAGAAAACGGTCGATGCAATAGTGGTCACGTTATCGGGAATAACCACGCTTGAAAGCGACGTACAATCCCTGAAGGCACCGACGTCAATCAGCTGAACCTTGCTGCCGATATTGACGGTTTCAAGTGAAGAGCATTCCGCAAACGCAGCGTTTCCAATGCGAGTGACGTTATTCGGAATCGTTACGGAAGAAAGACGCACGCAACCGGAAAACACAACGTTTTCAAGCTCTGTCAAGCCTTCGGAAAGACGAACCGTTCGGAGACAAACGCAATCCTTGAAGGTCTCGCTGCCGAGCGCTTGGACGGCATCGGTCATAGAAAGAGAGGTGATGCTCGTGCAACCGCTGAAAGCGCGTGAAGAAACTGCCGTGATGCTTTCGGGAATCACGAGCTCTGTTACCGTTTCTCCGTTCAGCTTCAACGCTCTGTTTGCAAGAGTAGTATCGTCGCTGAAGGCGACCGTGCACCAGCGAGCAAGGTCGGTGATATTGACCGACTCAAGTCTTTCGCACTGCTTAAAAGCCCCATAGCCGATGCTCTGCACAGATGAAGGAACCGTCACCGTTTGAATCGCAGTTCCGTAGAATGCGCGTTTTCCAATGGCCGTGATACCCTCGGCAAGCTCGACCTTCTGCACGCTTGCACAGTTATAACAGATATTTTCGGGAACAAGCGAGCCGCCAAAGACAACCTTGCTGACGTAACCGTTCTTCAAAAAGGACTCGTCCTGTGCAGGAGCAAAGTCGGAATTATTATACACCGTATATAAAAGCTCGCAACCGTTAAACGCCGTTTTGACAATCTCGCTCACCGAAGCGGGAATGGTGATCTCCCGAAGATAGGTGTTGCCGAAGGCGTAAGCTCCTATGTATTCCACCGAATCGTGAAGATCGATCTCCGCAATCGACGTGCCGTAAAAGGCGTACGCATCTATGCGCGTCACCGTTTCGGGAAGAGATACGAACTCAATGTGCTCTTGATTCTTAAACGCCTGACTGCCAATTCCCGTGACGGAATAATATCGGTTGTTGATCTTGACTTTTTCCAGAATGTAAACTTCCCTGTCCATACAGTCCCCAATTCCCGTCACGGTACAGGTTCCGTCACTGTTGACAGAATACCGAAGTCCAAGCGAGCCGGTGGCTTCTACGTAGCTATCAATATACTCATCTCCGCACTTGCTGCAAACGTGAGTGGTATAGCCCTGATCCTTTTGCGTGGGAGGTGTAACGCGATCATCGTAGGAGTGTCCGCTTGCCTCGACCGCTTCACTCTCTTTATGCGGACAGTTACGGCATGCTCTTTCCCGCACGCCGTCCTCGGTACACGTGACGGGCGTGGAAAAGCTCCACTCGTAAAAATCGTGTCCGGGGGCAGGGATCACCTCTGTCACAGGCAGTCGGCACACGTCGCAGACCGCCGTTTTTTCACCGTCGTCCACGCATGTTACCTCTTCGGTAACCGTCCAATCGAGATATTGGTGGCCTTGGGATTCAAAGGTTCTGCGCTCGGTCGTATGGCACGTGGGGCAATATCTCGTTTCCTCGCCGTCGACCGTGCAACTGATGGGTGTTACGGTTTCCCAGTCACCGAAGGAGTGACCGTTTGACGAAACGGTACGGTGCTCTTCCTTCGCACATGCAGAGCAGTATCTTGCCTCCTCACCGTCAGATGTACAGGTAACGGCCGTTACGGTTTCCCAGCTACCAAACGCGTGGCCGACAGCAGGTACGGTGCGCTCTTCGTAAAAGCTGCAACGGCGGCACTGTCCGCGCTCGCGCCCTTCGCTTTCACAGGCAGCAGCCTCTTCCGTGCTCCACTCCATATCGTGAGCGCCGATCGACGGAATGGTCCGCATCTCGGCGTAAGGGCAATTTTCGCACGTGCGCTTTTCGCATCCGTCCTCGTCGCAGGTGCTTTCGGATTCGACAACCCATTCGGTCAGACTGTGTCCTGTTGCAGGGATCGTCCGATGCTCACCTTCGTCATGACAGCGCAGACAGATTTGGCATTCCGACCCGCTCATCTCACAGCTTGCGTGAGATGAAACGATCCACTCCTCTCCATACTGATGCCCCAATGCGGGAACGACTTTGATCTCTCCCTCGCCGCATCGGCCGCAGTATCTCTGCATTTCGCCGTCAAGGACACAGGTCGCCTCCCTGTTGGTGCTCCAATCCTCCCAACTGTGTGTGACGCAAGGCCCATCATCGGGCGCAGCGCACGAGACAGCCGCAAAAAGCAGAAAGAGGAGAAGCAAAGAACCAAAAAGAAAATTGATTTTTTTCATAACGGTCTCCTGGTGTTTTTTATATATTTGAATAAAACGCATCTACGTTCATTGTAACATGTATTTTGTATTCTGTCAAGGGCAATCGGTAAAGAATGGCTCCCGACGCAACAAGGCGGCCGCGCGTTCGACCTTTTCTTGGGCGCACCGTTCATGCCCAAAAGCATTCTTTCTTCGTTTTTCGGGAAACAAGGCTCGCTTTTTGCGTGCGAATCATGTATAATCAAAGTACCAAAAATCTCAAAAAGGGGAATCATCATGAGTACTAAAAAATCGGTATCAGCTGTGCCCCGATCGCGGCACGCTACGGACAGAAGGAAGCACTTGAAATCTGTGCGAAAAGCGGGTTTGACGCGGTCGATTTCGGCCTTGAACGCTTTGGCGTTACTTGCGAGCCCATCTACCGAAAATCCGACGAAGAAATCGCCGATTACTTCAAATCACTCAAAGCACGTGCCGACGAGCTTGGCCTGATGATCAGCCAAACGCACGGACGCTGCACCACATATACGCCCGACGAAGAATACAACAAATGGGTTCGCT
>JAFVXT010000088.1 GCA_017501005.1 Clostridia bacterium | reverse complement strand
TTGAGTTGTGTGAAAATTAAAATATAAATTCCGGAAAGTTTGAAGAATTTCGAAATTCCGGAATTTTTTATTGAAAAAATAGGGAGATGTGTTATAATTATATCAGGAATACTTATGTATTTCTAATTCCCAGGTAAAGGAGTTGGATAGTATGAAGTTTACGATTGTTGGCAAAAATATTGAAGAGTTGCGAAAAAAATGCGGAATCAAGCAAAAAGAAATGATTGCGCGCATGCAAGTGATGGGGTGTGATATCAATCCAACAAGCTATTCAAAGCTTGAAGGGCAGGTGCGTAGTGCCACCGATAAGGAAATCTACGTGATTTCAAAAATCCTCGGTGTTGCGATGGAAACACTTTTCAACGAATAAAGCTCAAGAGCACTTTTTCTTCCCACTTAATAACTAACGCCGACGGTCAAAATGACCGTCGGCGTTTTTTAGTGCTTCTCCCACAATCAAAGCCGAACCTCTGCCGTACCGTCCTCGCGGTAAGTGATGCGGTCACCCGACGTATTCAAGCCATCGACATAGGCAAGATACTCTTCCTTTGACGCAAAAAGCGGCTTAAATTCCTCCAAAATCCTTTTGGCACGTGCAGCACCGTTTTCAAGCAAAAGCTTCAGCATGGTGATCTGCCACTTGGCATTCGTCACGCAAGCGCTTTCAATATCATCAACGTAATAATCTTTACCGTGACTTGTTCCGCGCGCACCGCCCGCACAAGGATGCACAACAGGCATAATGCAGGAAAGATCGCCCATGTCCGTACTGCCCGCAAAAATGGCGTCACTCACATTGAACGCCACGTCAGGCATGGCAAGCGCCGCCGCATCGCGCGCAACGTCAATCATTCCGGGCGCATTGACAAGAGGCGCATACCCCGGTATATCAATGATCTCTACGTTTGCACCGAGCGAAAGTGCCGCGCCGCAGAGCGCACGGTTCACCTTTTTGTTTTCGGTGACAATCGCATCAAAAGTTTTGCCGCGCACGTAGCTTTCAAGAACCGCAGTTTCGGGAATGGCATTGACTATATCGCCGCCGTGCGTCATGATCGGATGCACGCGGATAAGGTCTGCTTCCTTGAAGGTTTCGCGAATGGCATTGAGGGCATTGATACCGCAAGAGGCGGCATACAACGCATTGCACCCCGACCATGGCGAGCCGCCTGCATGTGCAGCCTTCCCTTTATAAACAATGCTCTTTGCCATGCAGCCGACAGAACCGCCGCACACAGAAAACGTTTTCGACGTATGCACCATCAATGCGAGATCGACACCGTCAAAATAACCGCGGGACAAAAATTCGCTTTTTCCACCGAAATACTTGATCTTGCCTTCTTTTTTTAGTTGACTTCTGTACTCGATCTCCAGAAGCTCTTCGGCGGGAACGGCGCACAATCTGATTTTTCCGCAAAGCTTATCAAGAATTTTCTCGTCCTTCAAAGCGGCGGCAATCCCGAGCAACGTCGCACACTGTGCGTGGTGACCGCAGGAATGCACCGCGCCCGTTTTCGGATCGGCACACTCATGGGCGGGGCAAATGATCGAATCAAGCTCACCGAGAATGAGAACCTCGGGGCCTTCTCTGCCCGTATCGATCACGGTATAAAAGCCCGTGATACCCTCTGCCATGACGAGATCATAGCCGAGCGAGCGGAACTGCTCGGCAAGATAGCGCGAGCTTTTCACCTCACGGTATCCTGTCTCGGGATGCTTCCAAAGAAAATCCGCGGCATCGAATATCAACCGTCTGTGTTCATCGACTGCTCTGACAATATCCTTCATGTGATCGTTCCTTCTTTTGTTTTTTCAATAGTTTTCCGTTTGAGAGCGGTTATTCACATAAAACGCGGCATTTTTCCATGCCGTAATAGGCAAAGACGCGCAAGGCCTCCTCGTTCAAGCGTTCACCGCACACGGCGATCGGAATGGCGGGCGGACAGGAAAGCACCGCATCCGAAAGAATACGGCCGCACGCCTTTTCGCAAGGCACGGTTTCGCCCTGCGACAAAAGAGCTTCGCGCGCGCTCATCACACGCGAAAGGCGCGGAAGCGGCGGTGCCGCTTCCAAGATCGGCGTTCTTCTTTCAATCGACATCAGCAGGTATTCGATCTCTAAAAGTGCTCGCGTGCCAAGCTCGGGGGTGAGCATCATGACTGCATAATCGGGATCTGCAAATTCAAGCGTAATGCCCTGTGCGCTCAAAAGGCCAGCCAATTCCTTGCCCGTATAGCCGTAGCTTTTCGGGGCAAGCGTCAGCTTTAACGGCTCGTCGCCAACAAGACGGTAGCCGTGCTCGGCCAAATTCTTCTTGCTTTGCGCAACGCAAAGAGCAAACTCGGCGAGCTTTTCACGATAGCCGTGATCAAGATAAAGGTTGAGCGCATCGAGCGACTGCAAAATGAGATAGGAAGGACTGCTTGACGCGAAAAAGGAAAACGCATTTTCGGCCTCATCATCAAAGAAAGTCGGTGCATTTTGACCGATATGCAGATAAGAAGCACCCGTCAGCGCGGGCAAGGTCTTATGCGCAGAATCGCACGCAAGATCCGCGCCGAGCGTGATTGGGTGCGCAGACGGTGAAAGAAAGCGCAGATACGCGCCGTGCGCATTATCCACAAGCAAAAGAACGCCGTATCGATGCGCAACCTCAGCCAAAGCGGCAATATCCACCGTGTTACCGAGATAATCGGGGCTTGTCACGTAAAGCGCGATTGGCTTTTCCGCCGATGCCGCGAGCCGCTTTTCGAGCAGCCTTGCATCAATCGGGCAGGAAAGCAGCGTGCAAGAATCCCCTATCAAAAATTCCAGATCAATATCAAGCTGTGCCACGGCGCACAAAAGGGCCTTGTGCGCATTGCGCCCTGCCCAGATGAGCGGACGCTTTTTCATACTGCGCGCATAAAGCGCCGCAAGATAAAGCATGGCACGGATCGAAAGCGACGAGCCTTCTGCCGAATAGAAGGTTTTGCGGCTCCCGAACAAGGAAGCGGCATTCCGTTCGCTTTCGGCAATAATACCTTCCGCAGAGTAAAGCACGTCTGCCCCTTCGATCTCGGTGATATCCGCCCACTCGATGCCCAAAACGCCCTTGCCCTTATGCCCCGGCATATGCAAGCGCATACCGCCTTTTTTGGCATAAGCGCGCACGAAATCAAGAATCGGCGTGGTCATGATTCACTCTCAAGCGTCTTGGCGGCTTCCAGCATGATGGCGCATTCCATACGCTTGCGGAAAAGCTCACAGCCGTAGGAATACACGCCCTGCACAGAGCCTGTCGCATGATAGGCGTTTGCCGCACATCCGCCCGAGCAGTAAAGCTTGGCCCAGCAATCCTTGCACTCGGGGCGCGAATAGACGTTGCAGCCTTCAAATTCATTCTGAATCTCTTTGTTTGTCACACCCTCAAAGACATTACCGAGGCGAAACTTCTCTTCACCGACAAACTGATGGCAAGGATAAAGGTCGCCCCACGGGGTGACGGCCATATATTCGGTGCCCGAGCCGCAGCCCGAAATCCGCTTATAAATGCAAGGGCCGCCCTTCAGATCGATCATGTAATGATAGAAGGTAAAGGGCTTGCCTTCGCGGTGACGGCGAAGCATCAGCTCGGCCAGCTTTTCATATTGCTCCAAAACGATGGGCAGATCCTCTGCCGTCAATGCCGACGGATCGTCGGGCGCGGCCACCACGGGCTCCATACTGAGCTCGGTAAAGCCGAGGGAGAGCATTTCTTCAATATCACGGAGAAAATCGGGGTTGGCATGCGTGAAGGTGCCGCGCATATAGTAATTCTTACCGCCGCGCGCTTCCACGAACCTTTGGAACTTGGGAACGATTCTTTCCCAGCTTCCGTTGCCCGCATAATCGACGCGGTAACGGTCATGCACCTCTTTGCGCCCATCAAGACTCAACACGACGTTGCTCATTTCGCGATTGGAAAATTCAATGACGTCGTCATCGACAAGCATGCCGTTCGTCGTCAAAGTGAAACGGAAATTCTTGCCGCATTCCTTCTCGCGCGAACGGGCATATGCGA
>JAFVXT010000087.1 GCA_017501005.1 Clostridia bacterium | reverse complement strand
CCGAGATTGGTCATTTCGGCAAGGTTTGCACCCTTACCGCCGAGCAACTCACGCATGGTGCCGTTGCCCTCGGTGAACAAATAAACATACTTCTTGCTCATCGTTTGTAATCCTCCAAATTTTTATATTTTTTTGTTTTTTTACATCGCAGTAGAATTCTTTGCAAAATTCATACATTGTATTATACCACAATTCTCCAAAAAATTCAACACCTTTTTCTAAAAAAATAAAAAAATTTATATGTGATTCTGCACGAGAAAAAATAATCCTGACAAAAGAGAGCCCTTCCAACGTTGGAACGGCTCTCTTTTTGTCATTTACTGATTATTTTATTCACTCAACGAGGTCTTTGCGGAAACCGTCACCGCACGGTCATAGCAAGCAAACATTTCGTCCACCTTTTCTTTGTTCGGGTGAGGTGTGAGCAAGCTGACGATAGGCACGATAATCAATCCCGCGAGCATGGCAAACGCGCCGCAATTGATAGGCGACTGCAAAAGGGTGGGGAAGTAAGAACGGAAGAGCATATTGGCGATCATGATGACAGAGCCAAAGCCAAAGGAAACGAAGCAGGCTGCCTTAGTCGTGCGCTTCCAGTAAAGGGCATAGACGAAGGGAGCAAGGAACGAGCCTGCGAGTGCGCCCCACGAAACGCCCATGAGCTGAGCAATGTAGCTGTTGCCGACCTTATACTGATAAACGGCGATCACAACCGAGATCACAATGAAAACGCCGACGAAGATGCGCATGATGACGAGCTGGAGCTTATCGCTCATCTTTTTGATGATGTTGCCCTTCAGAAAGTCCAGCGTGATGGTGGAGGAGGAGGCAAGCACGAGCGAGGAGAGGGTGGACATTGATGCGCTCAATACGAGTATGACCACAATACCGATCAGAATGTCGGGCAATTTGGAGATCATGGCGGGAATGATGGCGTCATAGCCGTCGGCCGCCACCTGCTCGGGTGTCAGGAAAAGCCGACCGAAGCCGCCGAGAAAGTAGCAGCCGCCCGCAACGACCAGAGCAAACACAGTGGAAATGATGGTGCCCTTGGCAATGGCCTTTTCGTTTTTGATGGCATAGAATTTCTGTACCATCTGCGGTAAGCCCCACGTGCCGAGCGAGGTCAGAAGAACCACGCCGAGCAACCCGAGCGGATCGGGGCCGAAGAAGGAATTGTAAACGCCCGGCACAGCCGAATCTCCCTTGATGCTTGCCAAGGATTCGAGTGCTGTGGAAAAGCCGCCTTGATTCATCAGAACCGCGGCAATCACGGCCACGATGCCGACGAGCATGATGATGCCCTGGATAAAGTCGTTGATCGCGGTGGCCATATAGCCGCCCGCCACAACGTAGATGCAGGTCAGAATCGCCATCGCGATGATGCAGACCGTATAATCGATGCCGAACGCCACCGAGAAGAGACGCGAAAGTCCGTTATAAAGCGAGGCGGTATAAGGGATCAGAAAAACGAATGCGATGATCGATGCGGTGATCTTGAGGGCGTTCGAGCCGTAGCGCTTGCCGAAAAATTCCGGCATGGTCGCGCTTTCGAGATTCTGGCTCATCAAACGGGTACGGCGGCCGAGGATTACCCAGGCAAGGAGCGAGCCGATCAGCGCATTACCGATACCGATCCACGTGGAGGCAACACCGAAATTCCAGCCGAACTGTCCCGCATAGCCGACGAAAATGACGGCGGAGAAGTAGGAGGTTCCGTATGCAAAGGCTGTCAGCCAGGGGCCGACAGAGCGACCGCCCAGAACGAAGCCGTTGACGTCTGTGGCATGGCGGCGGCAGTAAAGACCGACCGCAAGTGTGACAGCAAAGAAAATAATGAGAAGTGCGATTTTGAGTATCATTTTTATGTAATCCTTTCAAAGAATGCCAACAGAAGAATTAAAGACCGATGCCGAAGAGGTGCTCGCTTAAAATGTTCGTGCCGATCAGAATCAGTACGATGCCGCCTGCAAGCGTGGCCTTGTTTTTATATTTCATGCCGACTCTGTTGCCAACCAAAACGCCGACCGTGCAGATGGCAAAGGTGGCGACACCGATGATTGAAACCGCCGTCCATACCGATACCCCCTCCAGAATGAAGGGAAAGGTGATGCCTGTTGCCAACGCGTCGATGCTTGTGGCAATGGCCATGACGAGAAGCCGAACAACCGAAAAGCTTTCTTCCTTGCAGCAATTGCAGCCGTCCTCGCCTTTGTCGGTGATGACGTCGAAGATCATTTTGCCGCCGATGACGAGTAAGAGAAAGAACGCGATCCAATGGTCAACTGCAACAATATATTTTTCAAAGCTTTTTCCGACGAAATAGCCTATTGCGGGCATGAGAGCCTGAAAGAAACCGAAGCAGAGGGCTACGGCAAGCATCCGCTTCAGAAGCAAGGTCCGCATACTGAGTCCCTGGCAGATCGAGACGGCAAACGCATCCATGGCGAGTGCCGCACCGATCAACAGAATTTTTATAAAAATCATGCTTTTGATGTATCCTTTGTTTGAAAAATCATGAATACAGACATTCTATCACAAAAAGATGCGAATGTCAAGAAAAAAACGCCGAAATGCAGTGCTTGTCCGAGTGGCAAGCCCCTTTCGGCGTTTTTGGCTTCAAAATTCGGCACGTATTCTCTGCAATGCGCTTTTTTCAAGGCGGGACACCTGCGCCTGCGATATGCCGATCTCATCGGCAATTTCCATTTGCGTTTTTCCTTTATAAAACCGCATGAGAATGATCGAGCGCTCGCGCTCACCGAGCTTTTTCATGGCGTCTCGCAGGGCAATGCTTTCGATCCATGCCTCGTCGGTGTCGTCGTTGTCCTTGAGCTGATCAATGACGTACACGGTATCGTCGCCGTCATTGTAGACAGATTCATAAAGTGAGATCGGCTCGATGATGGCTTCCATGGCGTCGGCAACGCTGTCCTTGCTTGCGCCCAATCGCTCGGCGATTTCGTCCACCGTCGGCTCACGTCCCTTCTCGCGTGCCAGCTCCTCGCGCGCACCGAGTGCTCTGTAGGCCAGGTCGCGGATCGAACGGCTGACGCGAATGGTGTTGTTGTCGCGCAAATAGCGTCGGATCTCGCCGATGATCATCGGCACGGCATAGGTGCTGAATTTGACGTCAAGGTCAACGTTGAAGCGGTCAATGGATTTCATGAGGCCAATGCAGCCGACCTGGAAAAGATCGTCCATATTTTCACGCCGTCCCGAAAAACGGCCGACAATGCTGAGTACCAATCGGAGATTACCGCAGATGAGAGCCTCGCGCGCCTGTGTGTCTCCTTTTTTCACACGCAAAAGCAAAGCGCGCTTTTCTTCGTCGGAAAGAACCGTCAGTTGCGAGGTATCCACCCCGCAGATCTCCACTTTGTTTCGATACATAGGTTTTCCTCCCGTTTGTTCCAAAAAAAGTATGGACAAGAGTGTGGCGGAATATGCGCACAGACCGAATCAAGCGAACCGATTCTAACACCTTTGATGTGATCAATCATTGCGAAAATGAGAAAATTTTGTGATTTTTTGCGCGTGAAACCAAAGACGTGTTGACACGGAAGCATGTGTTGTGATATAATATAATCTGTAGTTTTATCATAAGGATTGCAAAAAACGCTTTTTGCAATCCGCTGACGAGGTTTGAATCAATGAATACGATGCTTGAAAAATTGCGCAGTCGGGTGGCTTCCTACGGAGAAGCTGTTTATCACGCACTGAAAGCTCTTGCCGAAATTCCTTCGGTAGCTGAAAAAAGCGACGATCCGAGCATGCCGTTCGGAGAAGACGTTGCGCGTGCCCTCGCTCTCGGCTGTCAGATGGCAGAAGATGCGGGCGCGACCAAGGTTGTCAACTGCGGCCATTATGCCTATGCCGATTTCGGCGAGATCGGTGAAAATACGGCGTACGTCGGGGTTTTTTCGCACCTTGACGTTGTTCCTGCCGGGGATGGCTGGCTCAAATGCGATCCCTTTACGCCCACCCGTGAAGGCGATATTCTTTACGGACGCGGTGTGAAGGATAATAAATCGGGCGCGGTCGGCGCTTTGTTTGCGCTTCGTGCACTGAAGGACGAAGGGTACACCTTTTCCCATCCCGTGCGTCTTTATTTCGGTGCAGATGAAGAAAACGGTATGGAAGACCTGCACCGTTTTCTCTCCGACGAAAAAAATCTGCCCAAGGCGTCGCTTGTGCCCGACAGTGCGTTTCCGCTTTCTGTCGGCGAGAAAGGCGTTTGTCGGTTGGCCGTGAAAACTCCGAAGACCAAAGATATTCTGAATGTTTCGGGCGGCATGGCCCTGAACGTTGTGACAGCCGAGGCCGAGGTGACGCTTGCCTACCGTGAGGCTCTGCTTTCCGAGCTTGAGGACAAGGTGCGCGCAAGGGAAGGGTATCACCTTTCGTATACGGCAGACGAAATCCACTTGAAGACCATTGGCGTCCCCGCTCACGCAAGTGCGCCGGACGGCTCGAAAAACGCATGGAAAATGGCGGCGTCGCTGCTCTCTCTCTGCCGTTCGCTTAATGCCTCCGACAGAGAGATCTGCTCGCTTGCCGCACAGTCAATGCAGGACGATTACGGTACGGCGCTCGGCATTGCGCATACCGATTCCCGCTTTGGACGGCTGACTTGTGCCAACGGCCTGGTTTATATGGAAGAGGGCCGGATCGTTTATACGTTTGACATTCGCTACGGCGTGGAATTTTCGCCCAAGGCATTGGAGGAAAAAACAATTGCGAAAACCCAGAGTGTCGGTCACGGCTGGGATTGCGAGATTCTTGAAAACAAGCACGGCTTCCATATTGACGACGGTCTTGCCTTGACCGACCGACTTCTTTCGGTTTACCGCGAGGCGTCGGGCGATCAGGGTGCTATGCCCTTCCGTATGGGCGGCGGAACCTATGCACGCTATTTGCCGAACGCTTATTCGATCGGTACGGCTGCTTCCTATACGGGCACGCCCCCTTCCTTGCCTGAGGGGCACGGCCATGTGCACGGCAAGGACGAGTACATTTCACTTCCTATGCTAAGCGAAGCCATCTGCATTATTGCCGCCATGCTGACCGAGTGTGACGCATCAATAGCAGAAGCGGAGAAGGAATAATGCTTTTCCCGCCCGTCGTTACGCAAAACACCGCCTGCGAGCTTTGTCCTCGTGCGTGTCATGCCGACCGCACGACAGTCAAGCGGGGAATGTGCGGCAACGATTACCGTATGCGGATCGGCCGCATCATGCTTCACGAATGGGAAGAGCCCTGTCTCTCTTACGGTGCGGGTGCGGGCGCCGTCTTTTTCGGCGGCTGTCCCTTGGGGTGTGTTTACTGTCAGAACATGGAGCTTTCTCAATTCGGTGCGGGCGTTTACCGCACGGTGGAGGAATTGACGCGAGAGATGCTTCTTTTGCAGGAAAAGGGCGCTGTGTGCATCGATCTCGTTTCTGCCACACCCTTTGCCTATGAGGTGGTGAGCGCACTTGAAGGCGCCAAAAAGCAAGGTCTTTCCTTGCCGATCGTCTGGAATACGGGCGGCTATGAAACGCTTGCCACACTTTCCATGCTTGACGGACTTGTCGACGTTTATTTGCCCGATTTGAAAACCCTGTCGGTTGCCCGTGCCAAGCGCTACCTGCATGCCGCCGATTACCCGACGGTTGCCAAGCGTGCGATTGCCGAAATGGTGCGTCAGACGGGTGCGCTTATCTTCAATGAAAAGGGCGGACTTTTGCGAGGAACGCTCGTACGTCATCTCGTGCTGCCGCACGGCTTGCGTGATACCGTGCGCGTGCTTTCGCACCTCGCCGAATACGGTGAGACCGTCATTGTCAGTTTGATGAGTCAGTATACGCCATGTAAGCATCTTTCACGCGAAGACTATCCCGAACTTGCCTCGCCGCTTTCCGAGCGCGATTATAAGGCCGCGTGCCGTTATGCCGAAGAGCTCGGCATTGAAAACCTTTATACGCAGGAGCACTCTTCTGCGTCGTGTGCGTATATTCCCGAATGGGAGTATCCGTCTTCACCCTTTGATCTTTTTCTCAATATGGCCGAGGAGGCCGAAAAAAGGCAGTAAAGCTGCTGACATGAAAGAAGTAGTATCATGAAAGAATCGCTGAAAATCGAACGTCTTGAAAAGATTGCCGAAACCGTGATCGGCATGGATGTCGGCTCAACGACAGCCAAGCTTGTTGTTGTTGAAAACGGAGAAGTGGTGTATTCCCGTTACGAGCGCCATTTTTCGCTCGTGCGGCAAAAGGCGCTCTCTATGCTCGGGGATATCAAGGAGCATCTCAAGGGAAAGAAGCTGCGCTTTGCTATTTCCGGTTCTGCCGGTTATGGCATTGCCTGTGCGATCGGGATTCCTTTCGTGCAGGAGGTGTTTGCCACCTCCGAAACCGTGCGCGCCATGGCACCGCAAACCGATGCCGTGGTGGAGCTTGGCGGAGAAGACGCCAAGGTCATCTTTTTCACGGGCGGCACGGACGAGCGTATGAACGGAAGCTGTGCGGGCGGTACGGGTGCGTTTATTGACCAGATGGCCACTTTGCTTGACGTGACCCCCACCGAGCTTGACGAGCTTGCGAGAAAGCACCGCCGCCTTTATCCCATTGCTTCTCGTTGCGGTGTGTTTGCCAAAACAGACATTCAGCCGCTTCTCAATCAAGGCGCATCTAAAGAGGACGTGGCCGCCAGTATTTATCAGGCGGTTGTCAACCAAACGGTTTCGGGCTTGGCACAGGGGCGGCGCATCACGGGTAACGTGATGTTTCTCGGCGGTCCGCTTTACTATTGCCGCGGATTGCGTGAGCGCTTCAAGGAAACTTTGCAGCTTTCCGACGAGGCTGCTATTTTCCCCGATTATGCACTCTATGCCGTTGCTATGGGCGCGGCCATTTATGCCTCGACGCAAGAGGTGATCACGGACATCGATTCGCTCGAAGAAGCCCTCTCGCGCACACCGCGCACCGAAAGTGCCGCCCCTGCGCACCGTCCGCTCTTTGCAAACGATGAAGAATACAAAGCGTTTACCGAGCGCCATGCGCGCGCCTCGGTTGATACCGTGGATATCTCCTCTTATGAAGGCGACGCTTATCTCGGCATTGACTGCGGCTCGACCACGACCAAGCTCGTTTTGATGACGGCAGATCAAAAGATCCTTTATTCTTACTATCATTCCAACCGCGGTAACCCTGTGGAGATTGTTCGCTCCCAGCTTGAAGAGATCTACCGCTTGATCGGCGACCGCGTGAAGATCGCGGGCGCGGCAGTCACGGGCTACGGCGAGGAGCTGATCAAAAACGCTTTTCACGTCGATTACGGGATCGTGGAGACCATTGCGCACTTCACGGCGGCGCGCCACTTCAATCCCGAGGTCGATTTCATTCTCGATATCGGCGGTCAGGATATCAAATGCTTCCATATCGCCAACCGCTCGATCGACAGTATCATGCTGAACGAAGCCTGCTCCTCGGGATGCGGCTCTTTCATTGAAACCTTTGCGAAATCCCTCGGCTACGGCGCAGAGGAGTTTTCAAAGCTCGGTCTTCTTTCGCGCGCCCCGGTTGACCTCGGCTCGCGCTGCACCGTCTTTATGAATTCCTCGGTCAAGCAGGCGCAAAAGGACGGCGCGTCAGTCGAGGATATTTCGGCAGGTCTTTGCATGAGTGTTGTCAAAAACGCAATCTACAAGGTCATTCGTGCCTCCTCTGCCGACGAGCTTGGAAAGCATATCGTCGTGCAGGGCGGAACCTTTCTGAACGATGCCGTTTTGCGCAGCTTTGAGCTGGAGATCGGACGCGACGTCGTGCGACCCGCCATTGCGGGCCTGATGGGTGCTTACGGCGCGGCTCTTTACGCGCAGAACCGCATACAGAAGGACGGCAAACAGACCACGGTTCTTTCACGCGAGGAACTTGCCGCTTTCGTGCATACCTCGCGCGCCGCAACCTGCCGCGGCTGTACGAATCATTGCCAGCTGACCGTCAATAGCTTCGGTAACGGCGAAAAATATATCTCGGGCAATCAATGCGAACGCGGGGCGGGAATCTCGCCCGACCGCATCGTCACCTTGCCGAACCTCTATGAATTCAAGCGCCAGTCGCTGATGTCGCTTGCAAGCGGCGAAGGGAAACGTGGCACGATTGGACTGCCGCTCGCCCTCGGCATGTACGAGATGTATCCCTTCTTCCACCGTATTTTCACCGAGCTTGGCTTCCGTGTGGTCAATTCGGGCTTTTCGAGCCGTAATCTTTATATGAAAGGGCAGTACAGCATTCCCTCGGATACCGCTTGCTATCCTGCCAAATTGATGCACGGCCATATCGAAAAGCTGATCGAAGAGGGCGTAGATGCCATCTTCTATCCCTGCTTGACCTATAACTTTGATGAAAAAATGAGCGATAATCACTATAACTGTCCTGTTGTCGCTTATTATTCCGAGCTTTTGCGCAGCAATCTCGATTCGCTTTCCCGCGTGAAATTCCTCTATCCTTATTTGAATATCAACGATGAAAACGTTCTGACGGACGGCCTTTTTGCCATGCTCGAGGAGCATTTTGAAAGGATTCCGCGCGCGGAGATCAAGCGTGCGGTCAAGCGCGGCTACGAAGCACACAAGGCGCATATGGAGGCCATTCGGGAAGAGGGTGAGCGTGCGATGAAATTCGCACGCGAAAACGGTCGCCGCATCCTCATTCTTTCGGGCCGTCCTTACCATATCGATCCCGAGATCAATCACGGCATCGATAAGCTGGCACTCTCGCTCGGCTTTGTGGTGGTCAGCGAGGATGCTGTACCGACAGATCTGCCGCCGCGCCGCCTGACGGTTCTGAACCAATGGACCTACCATGCGCGTCTGTACCGCGCGGCACAGTATGCAACGCAGCATGCGGACACAGAGCTTGTTCAGCTCGTTTCCTTCGGCTGCGGTATTGATGCCGTCACCACCGACGAGGTGCATACCATTCTCGAAGAGGGCGGTAAGCTTTATACGCAGATCAAGATCGACGAAATCACCAACCTCGGTGCCGTCAAGATCAGATTGCGCAGCTTGATCGGCGCACTCGAGGAGCGAGCCGATACGGAAGCACCGCTTGAATGTACGTATACCGAATTGGAGGAGGGTGTCCACCAATGAGTCAAAAGAAAGTAAAGAAAAACCAAGCCGAACAGGCCACCTATGCGCGCTTTGAGCCGCATATGAAAAAGGATTATACTGTCCTTTTGCCCACCATGCTCCCCATGCACTTCAGCATGATGGAGGGAGTGTTCCGTGCGTACGGCTATAACACCGTTTTGCTGAAAAACACGGGCCAGGCAGTGATTGACAAAGGACTCAAATACGTCCATAACGATACCTGCTATCCTGCACAGCTAGTCATCGGTCAGTTTCTCGATGCCATTGAAAGCGGCAAGTACGATACGAATAAGCTTGCGCTCGTCATCACGCAAACGGGCGGCGGATGCCGTGCATCTAACTACATCTTCTTGCTCCGCAAGGCACTGGAGCGCGCGGGCTACGGCCACGTGCCCGTCCTTTCGCTCAATTTCAGCGGTCTTGAAAAGGGAAGCTCTCTCGAGCTTTCTCTCGGCATGATCAGAAGACTGGTTGCCGCCGCACTTTACGGCGACCTTCTCATGCACCTGGTCAATCAGTGCCGCCCCTACGAAAAGAACGAGGGCGATACCGAGCGCATGGCGGACAAGTGGACGGCTTATCTGAAAAATGAGCTTCATTGCGGCCGCCTTTATAAGGATCGCGATATGCAGAAGGTCTATCCTAAGATCATTCGTGATTTCGCGTCAATCGAGGTCGAACACCGTTCGGTCGTGCGTGTCGGCATCGTCGGTGAGATCTTCGTCAAGTTCTCGCCGCTCGGCAATAACGATCTTGAAAAATTCCTGATCCATGAGGGCGCTGAGCCTGTTGTGCCCGATTTTGTTGGCTTTTGTCTTTATTGTATTTACGATATGCTCATGGACTATAAGCTCTATAAAATGGGCGGTAAGATCAAAGCCAAGGGCGCCGAGATCATTTATCACTACCTCGTCCGCCGTCAGCGCCGCATGATCGAGGCCGTGCGTCAAGAGGGCAGCTTCAACGCTCCCACGCCCTTTGACGTGACCGTTGCCTCCCTGAAGGGTATGATCGGCATCGGCATGAAGATGGGTGAGGGTTGGCTTCTGACCGCCGAAATGATCGAGCTCATTGAGCACGGCGTCAAGAATATCGTTTGCACCCAGCCCTTCGGCTGCCTGCCCAATCATATCGCGGGTAAGGGAATGATGAAGCCCTTGAAGGAAAAATATCCCGACGTCAATATCGTTGCTATCGACTACGATGCGGGCGCTACCCGCGTCAACCAGGAAAACCGCATCAAGTTGATGCTGGCGAATGCCACGCCCGTGCCCTTCCGCGGCAAGCACGAAAGCATGCCCGAGGAAAAAACGGCACAGCAAGCACCGATCGCCGAGGAGAAGACCGAAACGAAAGAAAAAGAGCTTTCGAAGGTTTGATTTTACGCGAATAACCCCCCGATTTTCGCTCATGCAAAAGTCGGGGGGTTATATGTGTGATTTTCATATAAAAAGACGATACAGTGAATTTAAAATATTGAAGAGAAAACTTGCATAAAAACGCTTTTGGTATATAATTTTGAACGTAAGATATAAAAGGAGTGTGTGCCGTGCGTAAAAAAGAAGAAAGAAGCGAGTGGATTTTGGGGGCGCTTACCTATACCGTCATCAAAACAGACAGGCGGAGCATCTCGCTTTCTGTTGACAGAGACGGCAAGGTTTGCGTGCGCGCACCTCGTAAAAAGTCCGATCGGCAGATCGGCGATTTTGTTGCCAAGCACGAAAAGTGGCTTTTGGGCGCACTTTCGCGTGCTGAAGCGCGGCTCGCCGTT
>JAFVXT010000086.1 GCA_017501005.1 Clostridia bacterium | reverse complement strand
ATGCTCCTGCGGTCATAAGCACGCCATCGGCTCTATCGAGGAGCTTAAGTCCATGAGCGACAACTGTCCCGAGAATATCGAGCTTCACCGTCCCTTCATCGACGCTGTCACCATCAAGTGTGACAAGTGCGGCGGTATTATGAAGCGCGTTCCCGAGGTTATCGACTGCTGGTTCGACTCAGGCTCCATGCCCTTCGCACAGTGGCATTATCCCTTTGAAAACAAGGAGCTCTTCGAGAGCCAATTCCCTGCCGACTTCATCAGCGAGGCGGTTGACCAGACGCGCGGATGGTTCTATTCGCTTCTGGCCATCTCGACCTTGATCTTTGACCGCGCGCCCTATAAAAACGTCATCGTGCTCGGCCACGTGCAGGACGAAAACGGACAGAAAATGTCCAAATCCAAGGGCAACGCCGTCGATCCCTTCGAGGCACTTGAGGAGTACGGCGCAGATGCCATTCGCTGGTATTTCTATTCGAACAGCGCACCGTGGCTGCCGAACCGCTTCCATCGCGGCGCGGTGGTCGAAGGTCAGCGCAAGTTCATGGGCACGCTCTGGAACACCTACGCGTTCTTCGTGCTCTATGCGAACATTGACGGCTTTGACGCTACCAAATATACGTTGAACCGCAATACTCTGACGGTCATGGACCGCTATATCCTCTCCCGATTGCAGACCACGGTCAAGGCAGTCGACGAGCATCTCGCCAATTACCGCATTCCCGAAACCACCCGTGCGCTTTCGGATTTCGTTGACGAGATGAGCAACTGGTACGTCCGTTGCAACCGCGAACGCTTCTGGGCATCGGGCATGGAGGAGGACAAGGTGAACGCCTACATGACGCTTTACACCTGCCTTGTCACCCTCTCGAAGATCGCCGCGCCCATGGTTCCCTTCATGACCGAGGAAATCTATCAGAATCTCGTGCGCTCGCTTGACAAGAGTGCGCCCGAGAGCATTCACCTTTGCGACTTCCCCGCCGCCGACGAATCCCTCATCGACCGTTCGCTCGAGGCGTCGATGGACGAGGTGCTCAAGATCGTTGTGCTCGGCCGCGCTTGCCGCAACGAAGCCGCGATCAAGAACCGCCAGCCGATCGGCACGATGTTCGTCAAGAGCGAGGAAGAGCCGCTTGATGAATTTTTCACCGCCATCATCGCAGGCGAGCTGAACGTCAAGCGCGTCCTCTTCACCGCCGACGTGCGCGACTTCACCTCCTACACCTTCAAGCCGCAGCTCAAAACCGTCGGCCCGAAGTACGGCAAGTTCCTCGGTGCGATCAAGAATCACCTCGCATCACTTGACGGCAATGCGGCCATGGACGAATTAAAGGCAAACGGCGCGCTCGTCTTTACAGTGGACGGCACCGAAATTTCGCTCACCGAGGACGATCTTCTCATCGAAATGACCGAGAAGCCGGGCTACGTATCGGGCGCAGACCAGGGCTTCACCGTGGTGCTTGACACCAACCTCACCCCCGAGCTTGTCGAAGAGGGCACGGTGCGCGAGATCATCTCGAAGGTGCAGACCATGCGTAAGGATAACGGCTTTGAGGTCACCGACCACATCCGTCTCGGCGTGGCCAATAACGACGCCCTGATTGCGCTGATTCAAAAGAACGCGGCGCAAATTGCCGACGAGGTGCTCGCCGACGAGATCGTTTACAGTACAAGCGAGGGCGCGCGCGAATGGTCGATCAACGGCCAGAAGCTCACGATCTCGGCCGACAAAATTTGATTTTTTCCCTGTTTTTTGCCCCTGCAAGATTGACAATTGCGGCATTTTTTGATATAATATTGATGGGGCGGACGCACCGTCCGCCCCATTGTCTATCAAATTCATGGAATGCCGTTCCCAAAGAAAGGTTTTTTTCATGAAATACCGTCGCATTTTTGTTACGAGCAGCAAGGGCGGTGTGGGGAAATCCACCGTCACCGCAAACCTCGCCTTTGCGTTTGCCGCACAGGGCAAGCGAACGCTGGTCATTGATTTTGACCTTTCCAACCGCTCGCTTGATATGTTCTTCGGATGTGAGAGCCGTGTGCTTTACGATATCGGTGATCTGATTGAGGGCACGGCAGAGCCGAAGGACGTGGTGCTGCGCCACTCGCCGCGGCTCTATTTTGTTCCCGGCTATGCGCTTTGCCGCCGTGCGCCCGCACGTGCCTCGGTTGAAAGCGCGCTCAAAAGACTGGAAGCCCTCACGCGTGCCGACGTTGTCCTCATTGATACGTCGGGCAGTGCCGATTCCTCGGCCAAAATCATCTCGAAGCTTGCCGACGCAGCGATCGTTGTGTCCACCGAAAGCGCCGTCTCGATCCGCGCGGCGGAAAGCTCGGCCGCACAGCTTTCGGAAAGCGGTGTCCGCGATCAGTGGTTGGTCATCAACCGCTTCCGCACCTCGCTTTTCGGGCGTGACCGCGCCGCCGTCTCCGAGATCATTGACCGCACGAGATTGCCGATCATCGGCCTTGTTCCGCACAGTGAATATCTGGCCGCCGAGCAGGAGGAAGGACGCCTGATCGCCGAAGCCGAATACCGCGACAATTGCCGCGCGGCCTTTCGTAACATTGCGCGCCGCTTAAGCGGGCGCGACGTGCCGCTTTTCGACGGATTCTCCCGTATGAGTGATTGGCGGCGCCGTCTCCTTCTCCGCTGAAGCGGAAAGGACAAGCCCAACCACCAAAAATTGATGAACAGGAGATGACCACAATGGAAATTGCCATTATTGCCGATGACGCCAAAAAAGAACTGATGGCGCAGTTTTGCATTGCATACTGCTCGATTCTTAACCGCCACCACTTGTTTGCCACGCAGGTCACAGGCAGATACATTGCCGACGCCACGGGCCTTGACATCGATCTTTTGATGGCAGGGGAAACCGGCGGCTGCGAACAGATCCTCTCCCGTATTTCCTTCGACGAGGTCGACATGCTCCTCTATTTCCGCGATACCGAGCCGAAAACCGAGTTCACCGAGATCGAGCACGATCTGCTCCGCCTCTGCGACGTGCGCAATATCCCCGTGGCCACCAATATCGCCACCGCCGAAGCGCTCGTCATGGCACTCGACCGCGGCATGCTCGATTGGCGCGAATTTATCAATCCGCGCTCGGAATACAATCTGAAAAAAAGAAACAGTAAAGTATAAAAAAAAACAGTAAAGTATAAAAAAGAAGACGAAGAGCTTGAAAAGCTTTTCGTCTTCTTTTTTCACTGCGATAGGCGGGCGCAACTTCACTGCGGCCTTCGGGCGCAACTTCACTGCGGCCTTCGGGCGCAACTTCACTGCGATAGGCGGGCGCAACATCAGCCCGCAAGGGCAAAAATAGTTCGGGGTGTCTCATTAAAAACACAGATAAATAGCGTAAAAAAGCGAAATTTTGTAGTGT
>JAFVXT010000085.1 GCA_017501005.1 Clostridia bacterium | reverse complement strand
TGATCGCACTCGCGCAGAGTCCTTGTGAACTCATATCCGTCCATTTTCGGCATCATAACGTCAAGCACCACAAGATCAATATGCTCTTTGTCCATGACGTCAAGCGCATCCTCGCCGTTTTTTGCCAAAGAAACGGTATAACCGCTTTTCTCAAGAACTGCCTGAAAATACATTCTCGTATTTTTATCATCATCTACCACAAGAATATGGATCATTGTTTTCCCCCTACTGATTGATTGCTAAAATTCTATGCCTATACTCTAAACTGAAAATAAACAAATCGTCCGCATACGGCCTATGAAAAGAAGCGGCTTCCTATCATGGAACCGCCCTTCTTGTCAACTATCGATTATAGCGCCTCCGATTTCCCGTGATCCTTTGTAAAGTACACATACTTTCTCCCCTCGGCCTTTCTTTCAAGAAGCCCAATCGCCATCAGCACGTGCAGGGCGCTGTTTGCGCGGCGCGGCGTCAAGTGAGTCGCTTTCGCAAAAGCGTCGGCGGTAAAGCTTTCGCCAAGCTCTCTTGGCACAAAGGCCTCATAATCTTCAAGCGGTCCGAAGCTATAGCGTGCGATAAGCTCGCAGGGGTAGCGTTCCGTGCGGTGACTGCCGCGCTTGCCGCTGTTGCCCCAGCCGTCCTGCAGGCGGTATTCGTCCATATCGATGAGCAGGATATCAAGCGTCAGAAAATCCTCGCCCAGAAAATCGCGGATAAAGTAAAGCTCACGCAAGGCATCGGTCAGGCGGCCTTTTTTGGGGGAGGTGTTCGCTTTGCCGAGACTGCCGTCCTCGGGCGACACCCAAATGATGCGTTTTTTTGCCGAAAGCGGCATGACCACGCGCACGCGCTCGCCCGACGCACGGTATTTTTGCAGCTTTTTGCGGAGCGGCAGAAAAGAGCCCGTCTGGATCTCCACCGATTCGGCCTCACCGTTTTCGTCCATCACGCAAGCGTCGGCCACCATGGTGCCGAGCGAAATTTCATGATAGGAAGCGTCGGGCTGATAATAGAATTTCAAGGTGGAATGAAGAAGCTTTTCGGCATAAGTGCCGATCAAGCGGCGGTCCTCCTGCAACGAAAGATTCTCAAGCGCACGCGCACGGGCAATATGAAACGCATTTTGCGTTTTTTCAGCATTCTCATTTGGCATGCGAGCCGCCTCCTTCGTTTTTCTTTCGCGCAATTTCAAAAAAGATTGAAAAATCCGCCGTCATGTAATACAATAAAAAAATACTTCATTTTTCCCGAACGTCGGTGCGATCGCCAATTTCGGTTAAGAGGGAGACCGAAGTCCCTTCGGATAATGATTTTTGAGAACCCCCGCAACGACCTTGCCGCCGCCGAGCGCCATGCCGTCTGCAAGAAGTGCGCACCAGCCGTCGGAAAGGGCGGGAGCGGGCACAGTATCGCCGTGCAGATAAGCGGCAAGGCGGGGATCGTCCACCGCAAGATCGAGCTTCCGCACAAAAGCGTCACCGTATGAAGAGAAAAAGGCATGGTGCGGTACGACGCGCCCCTTGACGACCTCGCCGACGGGCACGCCCGCCCACGCGAGTGCGGCATCGGGCAATGCGATATCCGAGGGCACGGCACAAATGACAGAACCCATTTTGAAAAAGGAGATCCCCTCAATTTTGCCGACCGTTTGCCGGAAAAACTCCAAGACCGCCGCTTCTTCCGCTTTTTGTAAGCGGGAGACGGCGGCTTCTTTTCTGATGCCGCCGCATCCGAGTGCCTCATCACGGCGAAGAAGCGCCGCAAACTGTCCTTCTCCGTGCGCCAGGTGCGGATAAAAGCGCGCACATTTCGCCAGCGCCTCACAGCCGTTCAAAACGCGGCCGCGGGAGGTGACCGCCGCGATCTCGGGCGCAAGATCGCAAAGATAAAAATCACGGTGCCGCGCAAGAAACCGAAGAACGGCACCTTCATTCTCCTCTTCCGAGAAGGTACAGGTGGAATAAAGGAGATAGCCGCCGCCGCGCACGGTGCCCGCTGCTTCATCAAGAATAGAATCCTGCCGTGCGGCACACATCGACACGTTTTCCTCGCTCCATTCGATCTGCGCTTCCTCAGATTTGCGGAGCATGCCCTCGCCCGAGCAGGGCGCATCGACCAGAACGAGATCGAAAAAGCGATCGTAAAAAGGGCAAAGCCTTTCGGGCGGCATATTGGTGACCACCGTGCGCCGCAGTCCCAGCCTCTCGATATTACTGCATAAAATACGGCAACGGGAGGCGACGATCTCGTTTGCATAGACTGTGCCCGTCTCACCCACGAGCGCGGCAAGCTGAGTGGTTTTGCCGCCGGGCGCTGCACAAAGGTCAAGCACGCGCATACCGACCGAAATCGGTGCGGATGCAACCGCGCTCATGGCCCCTGGATCCTGCACATAAAAGGCACCGGCTCGGTGATAAGGATGCTTGCCGTCAAAAGCTTCTTGCAGCTCGTAGCAGTCAAGACCGTACGGAAGAGGCTTCAAATTGTAATATTTTTCAATGAACGCGCGGTTTTTCACACCTTTTTTCGAAAGGCGGAGTCCTTTGACGGGATTTTCTTCTTCCATGGCGGCACGGAAGGCTTCGTAATCCTCGCCCAACATTTTTTGCATACGAAGAGCAAATTTTTCGGGAAAATCCATGGCGCGCTCCTTTTCTTTCTTTTTTCTTTTTCATTATAACCGATTTTCTTTCTTCTGTCAAGCAAGCCTTGACAAATCCGTGTCAATCTGCTATAATATTATGTTGAAATTAACAGTCGATTCCATAATGACGATCATGATGATCGAAATAGCGATGAGTTGCCAAAGCGCAACGGAACGGAGAGCTTTATGAGCGATAAAATTTCACTTGCAGGGGATCTCGGCAGCGGTAAAAGCACGGTATCCCGTATTCTCACGAAAAAACTCGGCTTCGATTATTTCTCCACGGGAGCAATCGTGCGTGCCATGGCGGCAGAGCGCGGCCTGACCGTTGTGGAAATGAACGAATATATGGAAAAGCATCCCGAAATGGATCTTGATATCGATAACCGCCTGGTTGTCCTCTCGGACGATCCGCGCAATCTGATCATCGATTCACGCATGGCTTTTCATTTTGTGCGCGATACGTTTCGCGTCTATTTCTCAACCGACATTGAAACCAGCGCGGCACGCATCATGAGCGATCACCGTGCCGAGGAAAGCTTTGACACCGTCGAGGAAACCGCTGAAAACATCCGCCGCCGCAAAAAGAGCGAGCGCAAGCGCTATTTTGATTTCTACGGCGTAGACTGCAAGGATCTGCATCAGTACGATCTGGTGATCGACACCACGTATGCCACCCCCGAGCAGATCGCCGATCAGCTGATCGAGGCCTTTGAGGCCTGGAAGGAGAATAAAAGCCGCCGTGCGTGCTATCTCTCTCCCTGCCGCCCGCTTTACCCCGATGATGTCGATATGGCAGAGGCCGCCCGACTGACCGAGCTTCTTGCGCGCGGTGTCAAATTCGCGCCTATTGAAGTGTTTGAAGAGGACGGTACCTTCTATGTTTCGCAAACCTCGGGCGATATTGCCGTCGCCTATTCCTTGAATGACGAAATTTTCCTTCCCTGCGATATCTCCAAGAAAAAGCCGTCCAAAAGCGTTCATTACGTACCGATGGCAGATTCTCTTTGACCCAAAGAAAGGACAGTAAACCATGTTAAAATTCAAATCCCAAACCGCCGCCTTGATCTCGGATGCGGTTGCCGCCGCGTTCCCCGCAGCTGCATTGCAAACAGAAGAGATCAATGCCATGCTTGAATATCCGCCCGATGCCTCGATGGGCGATCTGGCCCTGCCCTGCTTCAAGCTCAGCCGCACGCTCCGCTCCTCGCCCGTCAAGATCGCGGACACGCTGGCAGAAAGCCTTTCTTCTCCGCTTTTCTCGGAGGTTTCGGCAGTCAACGGCTATCTCAATTTCCGTATGAACGGTGCGGCGTTCGCTTCGCGCGTGCTGGCCGACATCGGTGCTGACGGCGACCTTTACGGCTCGCCCAAGTGCGGTGAGGGCAAAACCGTGGTGCTCGACTATTCCTCCCCGAACGTTGCCAAGCCCTTCCACATCGGCCACCTCGGTACGACGGTGATCGGTCATTCCTTGAAGCTTCTGCACGAATTTGCAGGCTACAAGTGCATCGGCATCAACCACCTCGGTGACTGGGGCACGCAGTTCGGCAAGCTGATCGTGGCTTACCGTCTGTGGGGCTCGAAGGACGAGGTTGAAGCAGGCGAGATCGACGCACTCGTTGCCCTTTACGTCCGCTTCCATGCCGAGGCCGAAAAGGACGCGAGCCTCAACGACCGCGCACGCGCCGAATTTGCCAAGCTCGAGGCACACGACGAGGAAAACATTGCCCTTTGGCGTTGGTTCGTGGAGATCAGCTTGCGCGAATACAAAAAGACCTATGCGCAGCTCGCCATCGAATTTGACAGCTACAACGGCGAGAGCTTCTATACCGACAAGATGCCCGCACAGATCGCGCGCATCCGCGAAAAGAACCTTCTGACCATTGATGACGGCGCGTCCGTTGTCAATCTGGAGGAATGGAACATGCCCCCTTGCCTGATCCTCAAGCGCGACGGCTCCACGCTTTACCCCACCCGCGATATCGCCGCCGCCGTCTACCGCAAGGAAAACTATGATTTTGCCAAGTGCATCTACGTCACGAGCGCAGGCCAGTCTCTGCACTTCGCGCAGTGGTTCAAGGTGCTTGAGCTGATGGGCGACGAATGGGCAAAGGATCTTGTGCACGTGCCTTACGGAACCGTCAGCATCAACGGTGAAAAGTTGGCCACCCGCACGGGCAACGTCGTATTGCTCAAGGACCTGTTTGCACAGGCCATTGAAAAAGCGCGTGCCATCACCGAGGAAAAGAACCCCGCGCTCAAGGGGCGCGAGGACATTGCCGAGGCCGTCGGCGTCGGTGCCATCGTTTTCCATTATCTCTCCAACAACCGCATGCGCGATATCAATTTCGTGCTTGAAGACGCCCTCTCCTTTGAAGGCAATACAGGCCCTTACGCACAGTATACCTATGCAAGAAGCTGCAGCATTCTTGAAAAGGCAAACGGCGAGGCTTCCTTTGACGTGGCCCCCGAAAGCACAAACGAGGATGAGCTTGCCCTCACCAAGGTGCTTGCCCTCTTCCCCGAGCGTGTGGCGGCCGCCATTGAAGAATACGAGCCCTCGATCATCACGCGCTACGCCCTTGATCTTTGCGCCGCATTCAACCGCTTCTATCATAACTGCCAGATTCTTTCGGCAGAGGACCCGAAGGTACGCGCCTACCGCCTCGCCCTCGTCAAGGCGGCAAACCAAGTGCTTGGCCGCGCGCTTTCGCTCATCTGCATGAAAAAGCCCGAAAAAATCTAATCACCGAACAAAAATAAAGGAGATTCCTCATGTCAGGACATAGCAAATGGAACAACATCAAGCATAAAAAAGAAAAGACCGATGCGCAAAGAGCCAAGGTCTTTACCAAGATCGGCAAGGAAATGGCCATTGCCATTCGTGCGGGCGGCCCTGATCCGAACGTCAACGGCAAGCTGCGCGATCTGATCTCCAAGGCAAAATCCCTGAACGTGCCGAACGATAATATCGAACGTATCATCAAGAAATTCTCGGCAAACGACGACCTCGTTTACGAAGAGATCACCTACGAGGGCTACGGCCCGTCGGGCGTTGCCGTGATCGTTGAAACCGCCACCGACAACAGAAACAGAACCGCAGGCAACGTCCGCTCCTACTTCTCCAAATTCCACGGCAATATGGGCCAGAGCGGTTGCGTTTCCTTCATGTTCGAGGAAAAGGGCGTGATTTACGTCGCCGACGACGAGGATACCGAGATCGACGAGGATGCACTCATGGATGCCGCGCTGGAAGCAGGCGCCTCCGACGTGCTCTCCGAGGAGGTCGGCTGCTTTGAGGTTTATACCGAGCCCGCCGATCTCGAGGCCGTCCGCGATGCCCTCAAGGATGCAGGCTTCCCGATCCAGTCGGCAGAGCTTGAAAAGGTTCCCTCCTCGTATACCGCTTTGACTGACGAAGAGGACATCAAGATGATGGAGCTTCTGCTCGAAAAGCTCGAGGACGACGACGACGTGCAAAACGTCTGGCACAACTGGGAGAACAACTGATTTATCCATAAAAAAAGGGGCTGCCTCAAATGCTTATTTTTTCGCATTTGAGACAGCCCCTTTGACTTATAAAGCATCAATAGTAAAAGCGACATCACCCCAGGAAGAAGAACCGTAACGAATGTATTTCCCGTCGATGTTGTATTTAACATCTCCCCAAGAGGATGACCCTACGCGAACGTATTGCCCATCAAAATTGAAAGCAACAGTTCCATAGGTACTGTTTCCGTAATAAATTTTCATATACGATTCCTTTCGCCTTACGTCGATTTGATTGTATAAGCAACATCGTAGGAATATCCGCGATAGATTTTATCTCCTGATATCGTGTAGGCAACGTCATAAGAATAGCCGCGATAGATCTTGTCCCCTGATATCGTGTAGGCGACGTCGTAGGA
>JAFVXT010000084.1 GCA_017501005.1 Clostridia bacterium | reverse complement strand
TTTTCGCAGATTGCCGATCTTTTGCGTGAAAAAAGGCGTCAAAAGCTTTTAAAGGAAATCGGCGAAGAATTTGAAATATGATCACGAACGGCTTATTGATGCGTTTTGTTCGATTGTCATTTTCTGTATAAGTATGCGCGCAAATGACGTGCGCGCACTCGTCACAATGGCCGTCCTTTTTGCTTGTTTTTTCCATGATAGCGTGGATTGTTCGTGTTATCAATAGGGTTTTGATTCATGTTTTTATAGTTTTTCGTCTTCCTCTTGACTTATCTTGCGATTTTGCTGTATAATAATGGTGGTTTTGACTTGCAAATGATCTACAACTCCAAAAAAGAAAAGGAAGCTTTCGCTTGCGCGAAGGCCGCGGTTTCAGAAAATGAGTGCGATAACAGATTTTTTCAGACTCGGCTTCATTCGGATGCTTTCGGAGATCCGAAATCCCGTCTTTGATTTCTTCTTTTTAACGGTCACGCGGTTGGGAGAAGAATTTCTTTTTATGGCGGTGGCGCTTGCCGTCTTTTGGTGCGGTAATAAAAAGAGAGGGTATTTTCTTTTGATCACGGGCTTTCTCGGCACGGTTGTCAATCAGGCTTTGAAGATCACCTTCCGTGTGCGCCGCCCGTGGCAGATCGATCCTTCGTTTGAGCCTGTGGCTTCCGCCAAGCCTGCCGCGACAGGGTATTCCATGCCGAGCGGACACACGCAGGTGGGCAGTACGCTTTACGGCGGCATTGCCTTGACGGCCAAGCGCCGTGTGACAATGGCTCTTGGTATTGCGGCAGTTCTTTTGATCGCGTTTTCACGGCTTTATCTCGGCGTGCATACCTTGGCTGACGTTTTGATGTCGCTTGGCATCGGTATCATCATTCTGATCGCTTTCGATATTGTCTTTTCTTACGTTGATAAGAATCCCCGCGTGCTTTACGCCGTGTCGGCCGTCATGATCCTCTGTGCCCTGGCAAACGTCATCTATGCCGAATGCGCCCCCGCACCGCAAACCCAAAATCCTCTGGAATATGCCGAGGAGGCCGTTCATCTGGCGGATGCGGCGAAAAACGCATGGTCGCTCTTCGGCGCGGCACTGGCATTTCCGTTCATTCTTTTCTTTGATGAAAAATATATCCGCTTTGACGGTCATGCCACGCTTGTTTGGCAGATTGCCAAGGTGGCACTTGGCCTTTTGCTTCTGCTCGGCGTGAAGGAAGGACTCAAGGTGCCCATGGATCTTCTTTGCGGCGATCTTCTTTTTAAGCATGCCATTCGCTATTTTCTGACGGTTTGCGCGGCGGGCATTTTTTATCCGTGGCTGTTCAGGTTTATTCCGAAAAAAGAGAAGACTGCTTGATCGCCATGACAAATTGAAGGTGAGTGCTTATGAAAGAGGCGTTGCATACGTCATATCACGTGTTGCTTTTGATGCACGCACCGCCCTTTTTCCGTTATTGCGGCGATATGGAAAAGACCGAGTTATACCGATTTTGAATGAACGTAGAAGAGGCTGTCACATTTAGGCAGAAACGAACAAAAGGGGCATCGTTCATAAGAACGGTGCCCCTCATGTATGTTTTATCAATTGTAGATGAATTTGAGGTAGAAAACAGGGATTTTATCCCCGTTTTCCGCCTTTCTATTATATCCTTTTGTTCTATCGTCGCTCTCGCGCTCTGTCGTACCAAGTACGCCGACGTTCGCGAGATCAACGATTTCTGCTCTAAATCTGGCAACCTCCGGGGGTATCTCATTAAAAACACTACAAAATTTCGCTTTTTTACGCTATTTATCTGTGTTTTTAATGAGACACCCCGTTTTGTATGCTTCAAAATGATTATTTTTTTCCAAAGAAGCCGCCGATCAAGCGGGAAAATGCACTTTTTTCATTCGTTTGCTTCTTTTTCTTTGGCACGGAGGGAGCTTTTTTCGGCCGTTCGGCGCGCTTTATGGCAATGTCCAGGTTCTTTTCCGCGCGTAAAAGCTTCGCTTCGTCGGGGATAAGAGCGTCCGCAAGCAGCTGCTCCGCCTCTTCCTTGTTTGCATCCTCAAACCATTCGGCTGTATCAAGTGCAAAGGCAAGAGAAGCGGCATACGAAAGCCTTTTGGCGGTATCAAGAAGACCGCACTGCTCCCACGAGCGCACCTGCATGGCCAAATTGATCTCTTGCCTTTCAAAGGCGTAGTGCAAGAGCATGGCCCAGTCGGCAAGGAGAAGAAGCGACGGCTTTTTCTCGGCGGCAAGCAGAAGCAGAAGTGCCTGCACGGCGGCACTCGGCACAGGAAGCGTATAGTCACCGATCTCTGTGTCGGTTGACGTATCAAGCGCGCGGGCAAGCAAGGAACGGAGACGGATGGCTTCGATGCTTTCGCCCTTCGGGACAGTCAAACTCTGCTTTTCCGAGAAAGCGGACGAAAATGCGAGCGAGTCGGCAACAGCCTTGATCGAACGTTCGCACAGGCACTCGGTGCTTCTAACCGTGCGCAAGGAGGGGTGAGGATAATAGGCGGCGGCTGCCGTATCTGCAAGAAAAAGAATGGGTGTGTGTGTTTCACGCAAGACCTTGACCAGTGCCGCTTCTTCTGTAAGAACGGTCTCTGCATGCTCGAGCTTGCGGTGGGCAAGCTCGCTCCATGCTTCGGGCAGGTACTTTGGTAATGCGGTGGGCGGTATTGTCAAAGCACCGTTGAAGGCGGGAGGCAATACGCCGAGCGCATCGGCATGAGTGATCAGTATCTTCCATTCGTTTTCTTCAAGGGGAAAGCCCAAGGCTTCTTCGCTTTCGAAAAGGGCACTGCGCAGAAGCGCCAGAAGCGCGCGGTCGGTGGTTTTGAAATTCATAGATGCTCCAAAAGTGTCGATTTATTTTTTTGCGGCGGCCTTCTGCTCCTCGGTCAGCTCGGATTCGGGCTCTGTACCGTCGAGCAATTCGCGGAACGCGCCGTTCTTTGAGGCAAGCTCATCATACGTACCTTCTTCAACGATCGTACCGTGGTCAAAGACGAGAATACGGTCAACGTTGCGGATCGTGGACAGACGGTGTGCGACGATGATGACGGTATGCGTTTTCATCAGCTCTTCCATTGACGCCTGAATATGGCGCTCGGAAAGGTTGTCAAGCGCACTCGTTGCTTCGTCAAAAATCAGAATGTCGGGGTTTTTGAGAACGGCACGGGCAATGGCAATGCGTTGCTTCTGCCCGCCCGAAAGACTGAGCGCGCCGTCGCCGATCAGTGTGCTCCAGCCCATCGGCAAATCGTTAACGAACTCATGAACGTGTGCGATCTCCATGGCCTGAATGATATCGTAATTCGATGCGTCGGGACGGGCAATGCGGATATTGTCCCAAATCGTGCCGTAGAAGATGAAGGGGGCTTGCGGCACGACGCCGAAGGAACGGCGCAGGTCGTGCGTATGATAATCGCGCACGTCACGCCCGTAGAGCTTGACCTGCCCTTCGCTGACCTCGTAAAGACGGAGGATCAGCTTGGTCAAGGTGGATTTTCCGCTGCCCGAGCCGCCCACAAGCGCCACGCTTTCACCGAAACCTATGTGGCAGTTGAATTCGTGGAAGATGTCGCGCTTGTCATAAGCGAAGCTGACGTTTTCAAAGGCAATGCAGGGCTTGTCAGTGCGCTTGGCAGATTCGCGTTCGATGTCAATATTGTGCGCACGGCCCTCTTCCTTATCGGGCGTGGTGGTGTTTTCCTTCAGTACGTCGTAGATTTTGCGCATACCGACGTCCGCGCTCTGGTAATTGAGAAGCATATTCAGCCAGCCGTTCATGGTGGTGAGAATGATGCCCATGCAGGAAAGAAAGGCATAAAGAGTACCCACCGACACGCCGCGGTAGATGCAGGAAAATGCGCCGACGGCATAGATCACCGCCGTGCCGATGAATTGCACAAGCTCGCTTTTCATGGTCGCATAGGAGATCGAGAAGGTTTGACGGACACCCTTGTCCTTCATTTCGATGAGGTGACGGTCAAAGGTGGAAATGGTCGTATCCTCAATGGCATACATTTTGATGGCGTCCATGCCGTGGAGCATATCGTTGATGTATTTGCTTGCCTGCGCTTCGGCATCAAGATATGCCTTGGTCATGCGGCGGATCTTGCGACGCGTCAGACGGTTGACGAAGCACATGGCGGCGGCAATGACGAGCAAAATGACGGTCAGGAGCCAATCGTAGAAGAGAAGAGCCACAAGCGAAATGATGAAGGAAACAAGCTGATAGGGCACGTTCATCACGATCTGGTTTAAAAAGCCTTTGATATTGGCCATCGGAGAGCCCATGATGCAGTTGAAAAGCTCACCCGACGAGCTTTTATCGTAAAAGCGCATGCACATATGTTGCACGTGGTTGAAAAAGCCCGAACGGATCTTGAAGATGACGCCTTCAAGGGCCTTGAGCATGAAGAAAAGCCCGATGCGCCAAGTGATCTGGCGGCCGACTGCCGTGCCGATATAAGCAAGACACAGAAAAATAGCCATTTTCATATAGGCGGCTTTTTCGGCATCGCTCACACCTGCGGCAAGCGCGGGCGTGACGCAATCGTCAATGATGTACTTGATGAAGTGAGGCATGACGGCAATGCCGACACCTGTCAGAATAGCACCGAGCACGGCAATGGCCACGGCCAGCTTGTACTGCGCAAGGTAGGACGTGATGATGCGGAAAAAACCGGGGTAATCCTGACTGGGATCAAGTGCGTTCCTTTTTTTCTTGGTTGCTTTTTCTTGTTTCATGATCTGTCTCTGTCTTTCCAAAAAGAGTGTTGATTTCTTTCTGTGGCGGTGAGGCACAACCGCTTTTTTAGGCCATTTTGTTTCTTCGTGACCATTATACGATAAACTTTTGCGGAAGTCAATTGCTTTTCGAAAAAAATGTATTTTTTTCGAGCGCACGCGAAAAACGCTTGACTTTGAGGGAGGAGAAGTATATAATATGGGTAACATATCAAAACTTTACCGAAAGGAACTCTTGCATGAAGCCGAAAGAACAAATCGCCTGCGTATCGGGTGATACGCGGGATCATTTCCTCAAGGAAGAAAAGATTTCGTCGCAGGAAATTTATAGGGGTGCTGTTTTGCACGTGACCAAGGATACCGTTCGTTTGCCAAACGGCAAGGAATCTCTTCGTGAGGTTGCATGGCACGACGGTGCTGTGGCAATTCTGCCGATTTTCGAGGACGGAAGTGTTCTGTTCGAGCATCAGTACCGCTATGCGCACGGTCGCGTTGTCAAGGAAATCCCCGCAGGCAAGCTTGATTCTCCCGATGAAGATATGCTTTCTGCCGCCAAACGCGAGCTGCGTGAGGAAACGGGCTATACGGCGGAAAAGTGGACCGATCTCGGGATCACCATTCCCTCTGTGGCTATTCTCGGTGAGCGTATCCGCATTTTTCTGGCGGAAGGGCTGACGGGGGGCGAGGTTGAACCCGATGAAGATGAATTTTTGCATCTTGAAAGAATCCCTTTTGACACGTTGCTTTCCATGGTGCTATCGGGGGAGATTGAGGACTCCAAAACCCAGGTGGCGGTCCTGAAATATCAGCTGCTGAAGAATCAAAAAAGTAAAAGGCGGACATGAATGTGAAAAAATATCTTTTGCCTAACACACAGCAGTATAAGGTCAATTTGCATGCGCACACCACCGTTTCGGACGGTCATATGACACCCGAAGAAACGAAGGCTTATTATAAGAAAAACGGTTATCACGCCGTTGCTTTCACCGATCACGAGGTTCTGGTGCCGCACAACGACTTGACCGACGATACCTTTGTGGCGCTTGTCGGCTATGAATACAGTATTCCGCTAGGTGAAAAGGGACCAATGCGCCGCTATTACCATCTCAATTTTCTCTCGCGCACACCCGACGTCAGAACGCACGTGTTTTTCCACCCGAAGGCAGTGTGGGGCAACGCACGCAATTATCTGCCCACCGTCGAATACAAGGGCGAATACGTTGAGCGTGTCTATTCGACCGAGTTTGTCAACCGTCTGATAAGCGAAGCGCATGAAGAAGGGTATCTTGTGCAGTATAATCATCCGCATTGGTCGCTGCAGTATTATCCCGATTACGAGGGGCTGGAGGGCGTTGATTTTCTTGAGATCTTCAATACGGTTGTGAACGCCTCTTGCCGCCTTGACAGAGACGATCACGTTTTTGACGATTTCCTGTGGCTCGGCAAATTCCCGATCCCCACGGGCAACGACGATAATCACAACGAGGCGTACGAGGGCGAGCAGCGCTGGGATTCTCTCGGCGCTTACAATATGGTTGCCTCTGAAGAGCTCAGCTACGAGGGCTTGATGAGTGCTCTTGAATCGGGCGCAACGTATGCCACGGAGGGGCCGCGCATCCACGCTATTTATGCGGAGGGAAACAAGGTGACGGTTGTATGCTCGCCTGTCGCTTATCTGCGCGTGCAGGGCAACGGCCGCCACGGCTATACCGTGCCTGTGCACCGCGACGTGGGCGGTATTGAGGGCGTGACGGTGGAAATTGCGCCCGAATGGAAATATTTCCGAGTGATTCTCGAGGACGAGCATGGCTTGCGTGCCTATTCGCGCGCTTACCGTGTGGAGGAGTTTCTTGTATGAATATCCGCGAAAACGTACTTTCGTATCTTTTGGCGCGTGGCTGGCAGATCACCTTTGCCGAATCCTGCACGGGCGGTCTTCTTTGCGCGTCGCTTGTCGATCTTCCGTCTGCTTCCTCCGTGCTTGCGGAGAGCTACGTGACCTATGCAAATGAGGCCAAGGTGCGCTTGGTCGGCGTTTCCGAAGAAACGCTTTTGGCATACGGTGCGGTCAGCGAGCAAACCGCCGCCGAGATGGCGCGGGGGGCGGCTGCGCGTGCAGGTGCGCAGGTGGCCGTCTCGGTTTCGGGCATTGCAGGGCCGACGGGCGGCACGAAGGAAAAGCCGATCGGCACGGTCTGCTTCGGTTTTTTTATCAACGGTGTGCAATATAGCTGTACCGAGCATTTCGGTGCGCTCGGCCGCAGCGCTGTACGGCAGGCATCGGTTGAATTTGCATTTCGGAAATTGGCCGAGCTTCTCGAAAAGAACGGTTGAATCATTCGTTAATGGTAATTATTTGCAAAAATAGAAAAAGCAGGAAGAACCACGGCGGTTCTTCCTGTTTTTTCATGTTCTGCCAAGATTTTTGTATTGAAAAGTGCGTATATTTTCTGCTACAATAGAAATGCGCTTGATTGCTTTTCGGTCAGGTGCAAATCAAAAAGAAAGGAGAAAGCTATTTGAAGAGATCAAAAGAAAGACGAAAACGCATGGCCCTGGTGCTCGTTTGTATGGTGCTTTTGGCAAACGCCGGTGCACTTGCTGCTTCCGCCGCCGAGTATTACATACAGCCGAGTGTATCCAGCCGTGTGTGCGCACAGTATGAAGAGATTCCGATCACCGTGTTCGGACGGACAGCGGACTTTGACGCATATCTGATCAACGGCACGACCTACGTACCGCTTCGCTCTTTTTGCGAGCGCATGGGAGCGTGCAAGGTTTCCTATGATGCCAAAGCGCGAAGCGCCACCGTTTCGGCCGACGGTCTTTCCCTGACCGCCGCTGACGGCAGCCGTCTGATCATGGCAAACGGCCGCGCCCTTTACCATGATGCGCCCACGGTGATTCTTGATGACAACCGCATGTATGTACCGATCCGTCCGATTGCCAAGGCCTATTCGCTGTCGGTGGATTGGTCAAGCCAAACGCGAAGCGTGACGCTCTCGGGCTGGCCGAAGCCGATTCTCAACGGCGATTTTTATTACGATCAGGACGAGCTCTACTGGCTCGGCAAGATCATTTCCGCCGAAGCGCGCGGCGAGTCCTTTTTGGGGCAGGTCGCGGTTGGAAACGTCGTCTTGAACCGTGTGGCAAGCGAGACCTACCCCGATACGGTCTACAGTGTGATCTTTGACCGCCGCTACGGCGTACAGTTCGCACCTGTTTCGAACGGATCGATCTATCTTGCGCCCACGCAAAGCGCGCTTCTTGCCGCCCGCGTGTGTCTGGAGGGCTATACGGTTTCGGACGACGCGCTCTTTTTCATTGAGCCGTCCAAGGCCGCCAGCCTTTGGGTTTCAGAAAACCGACCGTATCTTTTTACTATTGGCGCACATTATTTCTTTGAATAAGAAAAATCGGCCTTTTCAGGCCGATTTTTTGTGTTTCAATAGAGAATTTAATTCAAGGGGTTGCCGTCCGTATCGAAAAGGGGAAGCGGTGCGAGATAGATGATGTCCTCGCGGCCGATGGCATCGCCCTCGGCGAGCACTGCCATTTTGCCAACGATCAGACCGCCTGCCTCTTCGACGATGGCTTCAAGTGCGCGAAGCGAATTGCCCGTGCTGATCACGTCGTCAACGATCAGCACGCGCTTGCCTCTCATGTAGGCGGCATCGTTGCCGTCGAGATAAAGCGTTTGGTGCTTGGCCGTGGTGATCGAATCCACGTCGTATTTGATGACGTCCTGCATATAAAGCTTAGGAGCCTTGCGTGCCAGAACGTAGCGCGCGCCGCCCGATTGGCGCGCCATTTCGTGGATCAGCGGAATGCCTTTGCTCTCGGCTGTGATCATCACGTCGTGCTCGGGGGCAAGGGCGAGCAGCCCTTCGGCCGATTTGACGGTCAGCTCAACGTCGCCGAAAAGCACGAACGCGCCGATCATCAGACGGTCGTTCAAGGGGCAGAGGGGAAGATTTCTTGTGACGCCGGGGAGATTTAACGTATAATACATAATCAGTACTCCTTAAGATGTAAGATCAATCGTTTTTCTTTTTTCTGAAGATGATGAATTTGGACGTCAGGAAGTTGCACACGATCACAAATGCAGAGACTATCAGCTTGGCAATGAGGTTGTGCATGCCCGCATAGATGAGAAGTGCGGGGAGGAAAATTTCAAAAACACCGGAGAACAGGCGCGTTCCGTAAAAGGAAAGCAATTGCAGAAATACGCGTTTTTTCTCTTTTTCGCGGGACATGAAGACCAGGTGCTTGGTGATGAAAAAGGCAAAAAGGACGGCAAAAAACCAAGCGATGCCGTTTGAAAGCGTGGAAGCGAGCTCATCTGAAACAATGGGGGCGAATAAGAGATAATAGCACGGCAAATAGAAGAGAAGATTGACCACCGTGGTCGCACCGCCCGAGAGTGCGAAGCGGAAAAGCTCGCCAAGCTTCGGGTGCATGAGAATCTTTTTGATGAATTGCAAAACGGTTTCTCCTTTTGATGAAAATAGGCTATCAAGCTTGCTTCTATTATACATGAAACACCGCTGAAAATCAAGTGTTTTGCCAAAAAGAAAACAAAAAGCGTTTTTGTGTCGGAAGCCTTCGAAATTCTCCTTTTCCGTTGACAAGTGAAAAATACGTGTTACAATAAAAGAGAGTAAAGGAGCAACCTATGATACGCAAAAATGCTCACGTCATGACCGATTCTTTTGAATTGAAAAATTGGACGTCAGAATAAAAGACCGCGATGTCGGCGTTGATCAAATGCTTGCCTTTGA
>JAFVXT010000083.1 GCA_017501005.1 Clostridia bacterium | reverse complement strand
GACGTGGCAATTGCCCGCACCCGTTTCGATGACGGGCACGGAAGCACCCTCCACCACCGCGCGAATGAGCCCTTTTCCGCCGCGCGGGATCAGAAGATCAACAAGTCCTCTCATTTTCATGAGCGCGTTTGCCCCTTCCCGCTCGGTGCGGGCGACGGCCATGACGGCATCGGCGGGCAAGCCCTCCGCTGTCAAGGCCTCGCGCAAGAGGTCAGCCAGCGCAAGATTGGAGTGAAGCGCTTCCTTACCGCCGCGCAAAACCACGGCGTTACCTGTTTTGATACAGAGGGCGGCGACGTCCACCGTGACGTTCGGGCGCGCCTCATAGATGACGCCGATCACACCGAGCGGCACACGAAAGCGTCTGATTTTCAAGCCGTTCGGGCGCACCCATTGCGTGCCCTCGCCGATCGGATCGGCAAGCGTGGCAAGCTCCTCGAGCGCAGCGGCAATGCCCTCGATGCGCGCAGAGTCCAGGCGCAAGCGGTCAAGCATGACCTCCTTGACTCCGTTTTCGGCGGCGGAGTCCATATCCTTTTGGTTTTCCTTGACCAAAAGAGCGGCGCGCTCACGTAGCAGCGCGGCACAGCGAAGAAGAACGGCATTCTTTTTTTCGGTATTGGCCGCGGCAATCACGCGCGAGGCTTCTTTGGCGCGGCGGCAAAGACCTTCTATATAAAGGCTGATTTCTTCCATAAAAGCTTCTCCTTTTCAAAAAACGAATGCAAAGCAGTTATTCTTATTATAGCAAATCCGACTCTGCTTGTCAATCAAGACGGAAGGATTTTTTGCCAAAAATCAAACTCTCCCGCCCGCAGGGAGCAAACGGCGCTTTTTGTGCAATTTGCTCTTTTTTGCCGTTGATATCATCAATTTTTTGCATATATATTGACTTTTGTGTTCTTAACGTGATATAATATATTGAACATTTTACAAATGATTTGACAATTTTGGAAAAATATGCAAAAGGAGAAATGCTTTATGTATCAAAAAAGGAAATCCCGCATTGCGCTCTTTCTGCTCCCCGTTTTGCTCCTGACCGCCATTTTGGCGGCATTGCCCGTATCGGCGGCAGAGACGGAAGAGACCGATTACGACAGCTATTACGTTGCAGGCGCAAAGGTTGCCTGGGATGCGTTCGACCATCACACGGGTGACACGCACACAGTGGCGGACCAAGCGCTGTTCGGAACGGCCGGCAACTTTGGCGAGGGCTATCTTTCGGTCAAGGATACCGCCCTTAATTTTAAAAGCGCATTTGCAAACAACGGTCAAACCGACTACACGCTTGATCTGACCGTTGCCATGCAGTATACCTCGTCCGAAACGGGCACGATGTCTCTCGGCGCACTTTCGGGCTTTAAAGTCGATTTCAAGACCACTATCGGCAGTTATCCCGTTGATGCAAGCTACGGTATTGTTTCGGGCACTTACCGCGCACTGCTCCACCGCGACCTCAATAAGCTAGCCGAGATTGCCACGGACGTGAGCTGGAACGAGCTACGCTTTCTCGGCAAGCCGCTCGGACAGGTGTATTCCTTCGCTATCAGCACCGATTATGAAATCGCGAACGGCACGGGCACTGCCGTTATCTCGCTTATGCGTGATGCGGCCAGGCTCGGGGGAGTCAATGTTGCTTATCCTGTAAAAGAAAATTCAAACACTGCACAACTTGACACCTCGGTCTTCCAAATATCGAATACGATCAACTTCGATTATTACGCACTTCGCTATTACGAGCGCGTACTCACCGAAAAAGAGCTGCAGCTGAACCACTTTGTCGATCTTGCCAAATGGTTCGGCATCTCGCTTGACGTTTACGACGATGACGATATCTATGACGACGCCAAGCGCGAAGCACTTCACCTTGCCCTTCGTGAGGAGACCTTCGATACCCTCACCAAATCGGTGTTGCAAAGTATAGTTGACAATTTTGCCACGTATAATGACGCGTTGCAGATCGACGATTATATCTCCTTCGAGGGCTTTAAGGCCGCACTTTACGGCGATCCCGGCTTGCGTTCGATCTACCGGGTTGACCGCACGGCACTGAAGAGCCTGGAAAAAGCAGGCTATAGCGTCACGGTCGGCGCATTGGTGGCCATTGAAGGCAACCGTGACATTGCCGATATCATCCTTGGTACCACGCAGCAGGTCATCGCAAAAACGGTCTACAGTAACGGCGAGCTTACCGACTCGGTGCTTGAGGAGACCGACGACTCCTTCAGCTTTGCCCTGACCACGCGCTTCGATCCGAAAAACGATAGTGAATATTACGACGAAGCACTTCTCTATCGCGCATTCATGACGCTTGAAAAGGACGGCAAAATCAAAACGTTCTATCTTGATGCGGAGAGCGATACCTTCGGTCATTCGGTCACCATTGAAGAAATTTCGCTTCTGTTTGCCTTCCGCGGCGAGACATCTTCGACGTCGATCAAAAACGTACTCGGCACCGACGTGATCGCGCTGGCAAGTGAGCATTGCAGCAATTATGCTTCTGTTTACGGAAGCCGCGAGAACAGCGAGGCTCTTGCAAAGGATATTTTCGATTATCTCTTTATTTCCTATCAGGTACGCGCCGATATCATGGCCGATACGGGCGTGTACTATAAGCTGTTTGACGAGAGCAACAAAGCAAGAGACGTGGTGGCAAACGAGACCGTCGCGCTCCTTCTGCAGTGTGAAAATGCAGTGGAAACGGTGAATGGCGCGGCAGAAATAGCAAGTCAGCTTTATGGCAAGCTGGAGACCGAGCAGGGAAGCTACCAAACGTTTTCGACAGTTCTCTCCGACATTGAAAAAGCAGCATCGGCCAAAGGTCTAGACGCCGAGCATCTCGTGACTCTGCTCTCCTCTTACCTTGCCGCGCACGAAAACGCCATTGCCGACAGCATGCGCGCCGCTGAAGCGGTCGCAGCAAAGCTGCAATCCGTCAATGAATCGCTCGCAGATCCCACGACTGCGCTTGCTTCGCTTCGTACCAAGCTCTTTGAACAAAACAATGGCAACGCATTCGGCACGCAAACTCCGCTTTCCTCTTACGTGATCCTCTCCGATGAGAAAAACGAAAGCGCAGCCCAGATGCTGTCCGCCATGCTTTCGAACAAATACGGCGTGTTCGTTCCCTTCTATGCCAAATTTCCCGCAAGTGCGAAACATGCGCTTACCAATACCATCTCTTTGCTTGACGCTTCGAATCT
>JAFVXT010000082.1 GCA_017501005.1 Clostridia bacterium | reverse complement strand
GCTGACGCCTCTGTGAGCAACCATCAAGGCTTGCTTTCTGGGGATTTTGATTGTGTCCATAAGTGCCTCTTTCTTTTTGTTAATAATAGTTTTTCTTTATAAAAGTGTAAAAACTATTTGCAAATTCCGTTTTTGTAAATGTTAATTTACATCATTTTTGTTGGCCTTTTGGTGAAGGCTATGCTTTGATACGGGAATGCTTTTTGTGGGGATGAGCAAATTGACAGCACGCGGAAGAACGCTGATTTCCACCGCACCTTCCGAGATTGCGTGCTCGCCGTCGAGCGACCAATCGAGCTCCTTTGGTGTGTGGAACTTGATGTGCGTTGTGCGGAAGAACTGTATGTGAGGCGAATCGTACCGTGAGCTTTGCAAGGCGAAAAGAATCTGTGTGAACTCGGGAATGGTTTTGGGCATGTGAATAAGCAGACATTCGAGCTCGCCGTCCGAAAAGCTGACTTTTTCGGGATTCAGCTTCAAAATGCCGCCGACCGAGGAGGTGTTGCAAACGGCGGCGAAAATGTAATCGTCCTCAAAGCAGACGTCTTCAGCTTCGATCTTCAAGTGAATTGGGCGGATCTCGGGTAACGATCGGATTCCCTCCAAAATATATGCGGGGTAACCGATGGAATTTTTCAGCGTGCGCGATGCTGAATAAGAGGCACCCGTAAAGGCACCGCAGGAGGCAACGTAAGTAAAACGCTGTTGGTTGAACAGTCCGATATCGACAGAGTGGGGGATGCCTTCCACGAGGTTTTTGATCGCACCTTCAATGCTCGAAGGAATGCCAACGCTACGGGCAAAATCATTGGTCGTTCCCGCGCCGATATAGCCGACGGGAATCTCCGGACAGCAGTCAAGGACGCCGTCAATGACTTGGTGAAGTGTGCCGTCACCACCGACGCATACGATCAGCGCGTTGCCTTGGCCGTACCGCTTGACAAGCTCGTCGCCGCCCACATCCGGGGTGGTTGTGACGACGGTAGGGACGTAACCGTGCGTATAAAGTGTTTTTACAAGCGAGAGAAGATGGCGGTTGGCATTCTTTTGTCCTGCAATAGGATTGATAATGACAAGTGCGCGTTTTGCGGGGATCATCTTTGACTTCGCTCCTTTCTCCGACCTTCGTCTTTCTTTTTTGTAACAGTATAGCACAGTTCGTTTGCAAATGCAAGAGATCAAGTTGAAAAAGTTGTTTTTTCTTACCATATTTTTATTATATGCGTAAAAAACAAGAAAAATCCATTGTGAAAATATTTTTAGCCTTCCGCAAAAAACATTGGTGCAAAAAATAAAAAAAGTGCAAAAAATTTTCAAAATTCTATTGACAAAGAGAAAGGAAAGTGGTAGAATAATCATGTAAATCATGATGAAAAAATATGCGGAGAAGGAGGGGGTTGCCTTGAACAGAGCGCTTTTACAGGTGCAGCTCTGCTATGAAAGCATGGGACGCGCCGAACGCCTTGCTGCTGATTACCTTCTTTCCCATACCGAAGACATTCTTGCGCTGACGATCACCGAGCTTGCTTCGCTTTGCGGCACGAGTGAAGCCACGCTTGTGCGTTTGTCGCGCAGACTTGGCTATAGCGGCTATCAGGAGCTTAAGCTGGCGTTGGCACAGGATGCGGAGCACCGCACGGTCACACCGAACATTGAGGATAGCGATTCTTGCTACGCCATTTTCGAAAAGGTCTGTAACGATGCCTATCTCTCGCTTGAAAGAACCAAGCGTATGATTTCGGGCGAAGAGCTCGAGCGCGCGGCGGCGCTTCTTGCATCGGCGGGACGCATCGTGCTTGTCGGACTCGGAAGCTCGGCGGCGGTGGCTGAAGAAGCGGCCAATAAGCTTTTGCGTGCAGGGTGCGATGCCGCCTCTTATTCGGATACGCATATGCAAACCATAGCGGTCTCTTATTTAAAGGAAGGCGACGTTGCGGTCGGTGTATCGCAATCGGGTGCCTCTAAGGATATTGTTGAATCGCTGAAGCTGGCACGCTCGCGCGGTGCATCTACGATCTGTATTACGGGCCGCGAGCGCGCGCCGATCACACGGCATAGCGACGTTACGCTCCTGACCGACACCGAAGAGCTTCGTCACACGGTGCTTGCGCTCAATTCGCACATTGCGCGCTTGGCGGTGGTCGATGCACTTTGCTTTCGCGTTGCCTATGCACACGAAGCGTTGATCATGGCATCGGGTGTTGCCAACGAAAGCTCCTTGAAGACCAAGCGCGTTGAAGAAGAGAGCACCTGATTTTATTGGCGTTAGGGAGCAAGCTCCTTAATACATATTAATGAATATTTTTTAAGAAGGGAGAACCATATGAAAATCTTGGTTGTCAATGCCGGCAGTTCTTCACTGAAGTATCAGCTGTTCGACATGGACAAAGGAGAGGTCATTGCCAAGGGTAACTGCGAGCGTATCGGCGTTGACGGTGCCGTTACGCACAAGCGTCCCGGCAAGGAAGATTACCGCGCATCTGTGGCGCTGGCAAGCCATGACGATGCCATTGCGCTCGTTCTGAAGCTTCTGACCGATCCAGAGCTTGGTGTGATCGCCGACATGTCCGAAATCGGTGCTGTTGGCCACCGCGTTGCGCACGGCGGTGAAAAGCTGCGCAAATCCGGAATCCTTAAGGATGAAGATATCGAATACCTCTATTCGATCGTCAACATCAACCCCTTGCACGGACCGCCTGCCATCAAGGGCATTGAGGCTTGCCGCCGCATTATGAAGGATATTCCGCAGGTCGGTGTTTTTGATACCTCCTTCTACGGTCAGATCCCCGATTATGCTTATACATATCCGATCCCTTATGAATATTATGAAAAATACCGCATTCGCCGTTACGGCTTCCACGGAACGTCGCATCGCTACGTGTCAGGCAAGGCGGCAGAGATGCTCGGCCGCGATCTTTCCGAATTGAAGATCATTACCTGCCACATCGGCAACGGTTCTTCGATCTCCGCGATCAAAAACGGTGTCTGTATCGATACGTCGATGGGATTTACACCCCAGGAAGGCTTGCCCATGGGCACGCGCTCGGGCTCTCTTGACCCGTCGGTCATTCCTTTTATCATGCAGAATGAAGGAATTTCCGCCAAGGAGATGGACGACGTTCTCAACCGCAAGTCGGGCCTGCTCGGCGTTTCGGGCGTTTCCAGCGACTGCCGCGAGGTGATTGATGCAGCCAATGCGGGCAACGACCGCGCACGTCTGGCTCTTGACATGCTCATTCACTATACAAAGAAGATCATCGGCTCTTACGTTGCCGAAATGAACGGTGTGGACGTGATCGTCTTTACCGCGGGCATCGGCGAAAACGATCGCTGGCTGCGTGAGCGCATCACGGCAGACATGGACGCGCTCGGCGTGAAGATCGATTGTGAGATCAACAATACCTGCCCGCGCGGTCAGGCAACCGATCTCAGCGCACCCGACGCACGTGTGCATACCATGGTCATTCCGACCGACGAGGAATATATGATCGCCCTCGATACTCTTTCTCTTGTCAACGCATAAACCCATTATATAAAGATTATAAAAACAGAAAGGATACAAAACCATGCAATCAGCTTACGAAATCAAGAAAGAAATTTGCGAGATCGGCAGACGCATCTACATGAACGGTTTTGTTGCCGCAAACGACGGTAACATTTCCGTGAAGGTCAGCGATAACGAGTTCTACTGCACGCCTACCGGTGTGTCCAAGGGCTTCATGACTCCTGACATGATCCTGAAAGTCGACGCGCAAGGAAACAAGCTGGAGGGCAAGCTCAATCCCTCTACCGAAATCAAAATGCACCTTCGCGTATACCGCGAGCGTCCCGACGTCAGAAGCGTTGTGCACGCACATCCCCCGACGGCAACCGCTTTCGCTTGCGCAAACATTCCGCTTGACGAAATGATCATGCCCGAAGCCATTCTGTTCCTCGGCTCGGTTCCGGTTTGCGCATACGGTACGCCTTCCACCGATGAAATTCCCGATTCGCTCGCACCCTTCATTCAGAGCCACGATACCTTCCTGCTCCAGAACCACGGTGCATTGACTGTCGGCCACAACCTGATGAATGCATACTTCCACATGGAATCGCTTGAGTTCTATGCAAAGGTTACCCTTCTTGCAAAGCAGCTCGGCGGCGCACAGGAGCTCTCCTGCGGCGACCTTGAAAAGCTGATGGAGCTTCGCCGTAAGTTCAACGTTCCCGGCAAGCATCCCGGATGCAAGAAGTGCGATAAGCTCGGCACCTCCGAATGCCGTTGCAAGGATAATGCGGCTCCTGCAAAGGAAGCAGCACACGTTTGCACCTGCGGCAAGCACGACGGCGGTAATAACGACGCTCTCGTTGCCGAGATCACCAGGAAAGTATTGCAAGCTCTCGGTCGCTGAGTAAGCGAAAGGGAGGAATAAGATATGGCGATACAATGGAGTGAAGCACAAATCGCGGGAATCGTTGAAAGCGTGCTTCGTCAAATCAAAAATGAGGACAGCCAAACGGCTGCCCGCAAAACCTGGGACGCCTCCTCCTACTGCGGACGCAAGCTGATCGGTGTATACGAGGATATGAACGAGGCCATCCGTGCCGCTGAGGCCGGCTACCGTGCCGTGCGTGCGATGAGCGTGGCAGAGCGTGAAAAGCTGATTACGGTCATCCGCCGTATGACGCGCGACGAAGCCCCCATCATGGCACAGCTCGGTGTGACTGAAACAGGCATGGGCCGTGTTGATCATAAAACGGCAAAGCATATTCTGGTTGCCGATAAAACACCCGGCACCGAGGACATCACGTCCGCGGTAAAAACAGGTGACCACGGTCTGACGCTGACCGAGCCCGCCCCCTTCGGCGTGGTCGGAAGCATCACTCCCAGCACCAACCCGAGCGAAACCGTCATTTGCAACAGCATCGGTATGATCGCGGCGGGCAACGGTGTCGTTTTCAATCCGCACCCGAATGCCATTGCCACCTCGAACTACGCGGTAGACCTCATCAACCGCGCATCGAGAGAGGTTGGCGGTCCCCCCGTCCTTGTCGCTTCCGTTGTGAAACCCACTCTGGAAACGGCGGACATCATGTATAAAAATCCTTCTATCAGACTTCTCGTCTGCACGGGCGGCCCCGGTGTCGTCAAATCCGTGCTTTCGTCGGGCAAAAAGGCCATCGGCGCAGGTGCGGGCAATCCCCCCGTAATCGTTGACGATACGGCGGACGTGCGGAAGGCGGGCAAGGATATCATCGACGGATGCACCTTCGATAATAACCTCCCCTGCATTGCCGAAAAGGAGGTCTTTGCCTTCGATAATATCGCCGACGAGCTGATCGGTGCCATGAAGGCAAACGGTGCGTATATGCTGACGCGCGAGCAGGCAGATAAGCTGGCAAGCATTGTTCTTGTTGATAAGGTCAATCCGAAAACGGGCATTGCCAAGAAGATCGTCAACCGCGATTGCGTGGGACGCGACGCTTCGGTTCTGCTCGGAAAGATCGGTGTCAAGGCAGGGAACGAGGTTCGTTGCCTGATCTGTGAAACATCCTTCGACCACCTCTTTGTGCAGGAAGAGCTGATGATGCCCATTCTGCCCATCGTGCGTGTCAAGAATATCGACGAGGCTATTGAGCTTGCCGTCAAGGCAGAGCATGGCAACCGTCATACGGCACATATGCACTCCAAGAACATCGATAACCTGACGCGCTTTGCACGGGCTGTCGAAACCACCATCTTCGTCAAGAATGCCCCCTCTTATGCGGGTATCGGCTTCGGCGGTGAAGGTCACACGACCTTTACGATTGCAGGACCGACAGGCGAAGGCTTGACCTCGGCGCGCTCGTTCACGCGTTACCGCCGTTGCGTCATGGCGGACAATTTCAGAATCATCTGATTGGCCGCAATCGATAAACAGAAAGGATACTACATATGGAATTGAATGCTGCTCAAATCGAAAGCATCGTCCGCCGTGTTCTCGGCGATATGGGCGGCGGTCATGCATCCGCCGAAATTCCGAAGACCGCGCGTGTGGCAATGCTGACAGATAAGAAAAACATTCAGGTCAAGGAATTTCCCATTCCCGCACTTGAAGATGACGATATTCTCGTCAAGGTTGAAGGCTGCGGCGTTTGCGGAACCGACGTCCACGAATGGCGCGCCGATCCCTTTGGACTGATCCCTGTGGTTCTCGGCCACGAGGGAACAGGTGAGATCATCGCACTCGGCAAGAACGTGCGTTGTGATTCGGCAGGGAAGCCGCTTAAGGTTGGCGATAAGATCGTGACCTCGGTTATCAGCTGCGGTGAATGCGGCATCTGCCGTCTGCATCCCGGCACGACCAACCTCTGCGATAAGCAGGGCGTGTTCGGTCTGATCGGTCATAACGATGCACAGCCTCTGAACGGTTGGTTTGCAAGCCATTTGCTCATTCGCGCAAAGGGCGCAACCTATTTCCGTGTCAACGACCTGAATCTTGATCAGAGAATGCTCCTTGAGCTTGCCTGCGTTTGCGTTCACGCATACAACCGCGGCAATTCGACCGGCCTTCTGAACTTCGGAAGCCGTGTGCTCATTCAGGGCCTTGGCCCTGTGGGACTGATGATGATCGCCGTGCTCCGTGCGGCGGGCATCAACCACATCATCGCCATTGACGGTACGCCCAAGCGTCTTGAAATGGCAAAGAAGTTCGGTGCAAAGACCTGCATCAACTTCCGAGAGGCCGATACGCTTGATAAGCGTCTTGAGATCATCCGTTCGGTCACCGACGGCATGGGTGCTGATTTCGCTTACCAGTGCACGGGCGCTCCTGCGGCAGCTGCTGACGTTTACAGCTATATCCGTCGTGGCGGCGGCCTTTGCGAGATGGGCTTCTTCGTCAATAACGGCGAATTTTCCATCAACCCGCACTTTGCAATGTGCAATAAGGAAATCAATCTGGTTGGCTCGTGGGACTACAGTGCAGAGGACTACCCGACCACGATGGCCTTCCTGCGTCAGGCAGAGGAAATGAAGATTCCGATCGAGGAGCTCATCACGCACTCCTATCCGCTTGATCAGCTCAACGAGGCAATGGAGATGAACGTTTCTCAGCAGGGCATCAAGATTTGCTACCGCGCTGAATAAACCGTCTGAAAGGAGATCTCCATGGCACTCGGCATGATTGAAGTCTACGGCTTCACCACCGCGATCGTGGTGGCTGACTGCGTTGCAAAAACAGCTGACGTCAAGCTGGTCGCCATCGATAAGAACAAACCTGCCGGCGGCGACAGCGCAGAGGTTCCGCTTGTCATGATCGTCAAGTTTGAAGGATCTGTCAGCGCAGTTGAGGAAGCCATGGCCGCAGGAAGCGCGGAAGCGACCAAGCGCGGCTTGTATATCACCAGCAAGATGATCTCGCGTCAGTCTGAAGAAATTGAGTGGTTCGCTCATCTGAACGCACTCGGTAAGGACAAACTGCGCGAAAAGAAACCCACTACAAAAAAATAAAAAAACAGAATATAAGGAGAATTTGAAAAATGAAAGAAGCACTCGGTATGGTTGAAACCAGAGGTCTCGTTGCCGCAATCGAAGCAGCAGATGCTATGGTCAAGGCAGCAAACGTAGAAATGGTCGGCAGCGAAAAGATCGGCTCCGGACTCGTCAGCGTCATGGTTCGCGGCGACGTCGGCGCCGTCAAGGCGGCTGTTGAAGCAGGTGCAGCTGCAGCAGGCCGTCTTGGTGAGGTTGTTGCACAGCACGTCATTCCCCGTCCTCATGCAGACGTGGAAAAGATTCTGCCTGCTATCAAATAATTAAACGATGGAGAAGGCAATCGCATTGCTTGAGGTTCAGGCAATGGTCGCCGCCGTCGCAGGCCTTGACGCGATGCTGAAGGCTGCCGACGTTCGACTGATTCACGTCGAAAAGCGGTTGGGCGGCCGTCTTGTTACCGTGGTCGTGGAGGGCAGCGTTTCCGCTGTCGAAGCGGCGGCGGAGGCAGGGCGCGTTGAAGCGGCGCGCGTCGGTCGTGTGAAGCTGTGCGAGGTCATCGCACGGCCGCACGAGGACGTGATGACATTCCTGAAAACAGGCTGAAAACAAAACCGATTCACCGAAATGATTCGGACAAATAAAAACAAAAATAAAAAACATTTTTTAATGGAGGAAACACACAATGGAAGCACTCGGAATGGTTGAAACCAGAGGTCTTGTTGCAGCAATCGAGGCTGCAGATGCTATGGTCAAGGCTGCAAACGTTATCTTGATCGGTAGCGAAAAAATCGGTTCCGGACTCGTCAGCGTCATGGTTCGCGGCGACGTCGGTGCCGTCAAGGCGGCTGTTGAGGCAGGCGGTGCTGCTGCTTCTTCGCTCGGCGAAGTTGTTGCTACGCACGTTATTCCCCGTCCTCATGCAGATGTTGAGAAACTTCTTCCCACCATCGGCTAATTCCCCTTGCGTCTTTCTGCCTCGCCCGACGTTTTTCGTCGGGCGAGGGGAAGACGGAACCTTCGTGAAGGACAGATGCGCCTTTCACGCAAAAATCAAGCATCGGCAAAAACCGTAACAATCGGATATTCACCGCATAAGCGGATCATATAGGCCTTGCCTTCAACCAAGGCAAGAATCATAGATAAAACTCAAAGCTATTGAAATTCGTTGTTTTTGAAAGGAATTCGGTCATGGAAATCAATGAAAAGAGAATTGAAGAACTGGTACGTGCCGCCATCGCCTCGCTCGGCAATGGCAGCAATGCGGGCGACGGTATTCCCGTCGGCGTTTCTAACCGCCACATCCACTTAACGCATGAGGATGTTGAAACTCTTTTCGGACGCGGCTACGAATTGACCAAATTAAAGGATCTTTCCCAGCCCGGTCAGTATGCCTGCAAGGAGACCTTGACCGTTATCGGTCCTTCGCTTCGCCCCATTGAAAACGTGCGTGTGCTCGGTCCCGAAAGAAAGGCATCGCAGGTTGAGATTTCCAGAACCGATTCGTTTGTTCTGAAGGTCAAGCCTCCCGTGCGTGAGTCGGGCAATATTGCGGGCAGTGCGCCCGTGACCTTGATCGGCCCGAAGGGTGTTGTCACCCTGAAGGAGGGCTGTATCATTGCAAACCGTCACATTCACATGCACACAAGCGACGGTGAACGCTTCGGCGTCAAGGACGGCGATTTCGTCACTGTTCGTGCGGACGGCGAGCGCCGCACACTCTTCTATGACGTGCAGGTTCGCGTTCATCCGCAGTTCGCACTTGAGATGCACCTTGATACAGATGACGCCAATGCCGCAGGAATTGGCAACGGATCGAAAGTTCATATCGTACGATAAGGGAGAATTGATAGAAATGAAAAAGGGAATTGTCATCGGAAACGTGGTATCCACGCGCAAGCAGGAATCGCTTGTCGGCAGCAAATTCATGGAAGTCCGTATGATTGAAAACGGCCGTGAGACCGAGGATTACGTCATCGCTGTTGATAGCGTTGGCGCAGGTATCGGCGAAACCGTTCTTTTGACCGTCGGAAGCAGTGCGCGTCTTGCACTTGCAAACCAAAATGCCCCCGTCGATGCCGTGATCGTCGGTATCGTCGACTGATTTTTTGAATGGATATTAAAAAAATATTGCGTGAAGCGGGAATCGTTGGCGCCGGAGGGGCGGGATTCCCCTCATACGCCAAGCTCTCGGACGGCGCGGATACGCTTCTGATCAATGCCGCCGAATGCGAACCCCTCCTGTTCACGGATTTCACCATCCTCGGCGAAGAGCTCGATACCGTTCTTGACGGTGCGCGTCTGATTGCCGATGCCCTCAAAATCGACCGTGTTTTGCTCTGTGTGAAGGATCATAACGCCCAAAGCTTCGGCTTTTCGGACGGCGAGACGCTTTCGCACGGTGTGACGGTGCGCGTGTTACCCGACGTGTACCCCTTGGGTGATGAGATCAATCTGATCTATGAAAGCACGGGCCGCCTGGTGCAGCCCGGCTGCCTTCCGATCACGCAGGGCGTGATCGTTTATAACGTCGAAACGCTTTATAACGTGTCAAGTGCCGTTCGTGACGGCAAAAGCGTCACCGATAAATGGCTGACGCTTGGCGGTGATATTGACAAAACGCGCGTGCTGCGCGTGCCTGTCGGTACACCCATCAAAAAGCTTTTCAAGCAGTATGGCATCACCGTGCCCGAAAGCCACGTGGTGGTGGACGGCGGCCCCTCGATGGGACGTATTGTCTATCCCTTGACGGCCGTTGTCGGTAAGACTACCAAGGGCATTTTGATCCTTCCGCGCGATATCCCCGCCATTTCCATGAAATTGCGCACAGCCGATCGGCACGTAGCCGTGGCCAATGCCGTTTGCTGTCAGTGCACCAATTGCACCGAAATGTGCCCGCGTGCATTGCTCGGTTATCCGCTGGAGCCGCACAGACTTGTGCGCGCTTCGAATGAGGTTGTCCGTGCCATGCCCGAGGCCTTCACCTCGGCACTCTTGTGCTGTGGCTGCGGTATCTGCGAGATTTCGGCATGCGGCCAGTATATTTCTCCCAAAGCCGTGATCGCAGGACAGAAAAAGATTCTCGCCGAGGCACGCATCCGCTATCCGCAGGGGAAAGAGAAGGTTGAGCCCACAGCCGACCGTTCGATGCGCCGTGTGCCCGTTTCGCGCTGGCGTTCCTTGCTCGGTGTGGCTAAATTTCACCGCGCACCGCAAGGTGATTTTGAAGAATTTTCGTGCGGTGAGGCCATTGTTCCCTTGAACCGACATATCGGTGCACCCTCGGTAGCTGCTGTCAACGTTGGCGACCGTGTGGCAAAGGGGGATCTCATTGCGCGCGCCGCTGATGGCTTGTCCATTGATCAGCACGCATCGATCGACGGTGTTGTGACGGCCATTGATGAAAACGGCATCCGTATCAAACAAAAATAATAATCCGAACCGAAGAAAGTGAGGCATTCCATGTACCGTACGGTAGGTGTGATTGAATTAAAAAGTATTGCGAAAGGCATTGAGGCTTGCGATGCGGCTCTCAAAAGCGCAGGTGTGCGCTTGATTTCCGCGCATCCCTCGTGCCCCGGTAAATATGAAATCGTTCTGACAGGTGACATTGCCGACGTGACCGCCGCCATCGAGCACGTGAAAAACCGCTTCGACGGCGGGATCATTGATGCATCGCTGATGGGACGGATCGATGAGCAGGTCATTGCCGCCCTCTTCGGCTCGCAGAATGCGGAAAAGAAGGGAAGCGTTGGTGTTCTTGAAACCTTCTCCTCCTCTGCCGCCATCAAAGCCGCCGACCTTGCCGTCAAAACGGCGAAGGTGGCGATCTATGATCTGCGCGTATCGCGCGGCATGGGCGGTAAGGGTATCGTCATTTTGACAGGAGACGTGGCCGACGTCACCGCCGCCGTGGAGGCGGGTGCGGCATATGCCGCCGAAAGCGGTCTTTTCCACAGCCAAAGCGTCATTCCCGCACCGCATGCGGATCTTTGGGAACAGCTTTGATGATCTCCACCATGCAATGAAAGGAAAATTCGTACATTATGGCTATCTTCAGTGTTGAAAAAAGCAGTCGTATTGATCGCTTGATTGCACATCTTTACGAGAATATGCCCGAAATTGAGGCAGACCGTGCCGAGCTTCTGACAGAAAGCTACCGTGCGACCGAGCATTTGCCGATCGTCCGTCGGAGAAGTGCCGCATTTCGCCATATCCTTGAAAATATTCCGATCGTGATTCGCCCCGAGGAATTGGTGGTGGGCAGTAACTCCAAAGCACCGCGCGGATGCCAGACCTTCCCCGAATATTCTTACGAGTGGCTGGAGGCCGAGCTTGATACGGTCCATGCCCGTGAGGCTGACCCCTTCTATATCAGCGAGGAGACCAAAGCAAGACTGCGCCGCGTGCATCCTTATTGGAAGGGCAAAACCACCTCCGAGCTTGCCACGCAGAACATGGCACCCGAAGCGCTTGAGGTCTTTATGAACCACGGTGTTTTCACCGTCGGTAACTATTTCTATAACGGCGTCGGTCACATTTGCGTCGACTATCCGAAGGTGATCGGCAAGGGCTATACCGCCATCATCGAAGAAGCGCGTGAGGCACTGTCCAATCTGCGCATCGGTGACGGTGATTACGTTTCCCGTCGCCATTTTCTTGAAGCCGTCATTGAGAGCTGTGAGGCTGTCATCGGCTATGCGCACCGCTATGCCGAGCTTGCCGAAAAGGAAGCCTCGTCTGCCGTCGGTGCACGCAAGGAGGAGCTTCTCCGCATTGCCGCCAACTGCCGCCGCGTGCCCGAATTCGGCGCACGCACCTTCTACGAAGCTTGCCAATCATTCTGGTTTATTCAGCAGCTTCTGCAATGCGAATCCAGCGGTCACTCGATCTCGCCCGGCCGCTTTGACCAGTATATGTACCCTTATTACAAAAAGGATCTTGACGAGGGCAAGATCACGCGCGAGCAGGCACAGGAGCTGATCGATTGCATCTGGGTCAAGCTGAACGATCTCAATAAGGTCCGCGATGCCGCATCGGCTGAAGGCTTTGCAGGCTACGGCCTTTTCCAGAACCTGATCGTTGGCGGTCAGACGGCAGACGGCCGTGATGCCACAAACGACCTTTCCTATATGTGTCTGGAGGCTTCCTCACACGTTCACCTGCCCCAGCCGTCGCTTTCCATTCGCGTATGGAACGGCTCGCCCCAACCGCTTCTCATGAAAGCGGCCGAGGTAACGCGCGAGGGCATGGGTGTGCCCGCATTCTATAATGATGAAGTGATCATTCCTTCGATGATGAGCCGCGGCATTCCGCTGGAAGAAGCGCGCGTTTATTGTATCATCGGTTGTGTTGAACCGCAAGTACCTGCCAAGACAGACGGCTGGCACGACGCCGCATTCTTCAATATGTGCCGTCCGCTCGAGCTTGTCTTCTCCGAGGGCTATGATAAAGGCAAACGCATCGGTCTGCCCACCAAGAGCGTGACCGAGATGAAGACCTTTGAAGAGTTTTACGATGCGTACTGCGCACAGCAGGAATATATGATCGAGCTGATGGTTAACGCGGATAACGCAGTTGATGCCGCGCACGCCACCCGTTGCCCCCTGCCCTTTGAATCCTGTATGGTGGAAAGCTGTATTGCACGCGGTAAGAGCCTGCAGGAGGGCGGTGCCATCTATAACTTCACAGGCCCGCAGGGCTTCGGCATTGCCAATATGACCGATGCGCTGATCGCCGTTCGTAAGCTCGTCTTCGAAGATAAAACTGTGACCATGCAGGAAATGAAGGATGCGCTTTCGAATAACTTCGGCCACGGCATGGATGAAAAGCATTTGACCGCCACCACCGTGGAGATCGTCAAAGCACTCGCCGCACAGGGTGTCAGCGTCACCGACGAGCAGATCGTTGCCATTCACGAGGAAGTGAAAAAGGCACAGAGCGGAAACGCCAACAGCGCGCGTCACCGCGAGATCCTTTCCCTGATCGAAAAATGCCCCAAATACGGCAATGACGATGAGGAAACCGACCTCTTTGCACGCGAGGTTGCTTATACCTATACCAAGCCGCTCGAGCACTATAAAAATCCGCGCGGCGGTATGTTCCAGGCAGGTCTTTATCCTGTCTCCGCAAACGTTCCGCTCGGTGCGGAAACCGGTGCCACCCCCGACGGCCGTCTTGCATGGACGCCGATTGCAGACGGTGTCGGCCCGGCTTCGGGACGTGACGTTCACGGCCCCACTGCCACGGCAAACTCGGTGTCGAAGCTCGACCACGGCATTGCCTCGAACGGTACGCTCTTTAACCAGAAATTCCATCCGTCCGCGCTTTCGGGTAAGGACGGCCTTGAAAAATTCGTGGCACTCATCCGCGCGTTTTTCGATCAGAAGGGTATGCACATGCAGTTCAACGTCGTCAGCCGTGAAATTCTTCTCGATGCGCAAGCGCATCCCGAGAATTACCGTCAGCTGGTTGTCCGCGTGGCAGGCTACAGCGCACTCTTTACCACACTTTCCCGTTCACTCCAGAACGATATCATCAACCGTACGGAGCAAGGCTTCTGATTTTTCCGTACAGAAAGGAACGTCCCGTGCCTATAGAAAATATTTATGCCGTTCGCGGCCGCATTTTCGATATTCAGCGCTACTCGCTTCATGACGGCACGGGCATTCGTACCATCGTCTTTTTTAAGGGCTGCTACTTGCGTTGCCGTTGGTGCTGCAACCCTGAATCGCAATCCTATGATATTCAGGAAATGACCATGAACGGCGTGAAGAAAACCGTCGGCCGCGACGTGACAGTCGAAGAGGTCATGCGCGAGGTGCGCCGCGATCTGCCCTATTACAGAAGAAGCGGCGGCGGTATGACACTTTCGGGCGGTGAGGCCTTGAGCCAACCCGATTTTGCCGAAGCACTCTTGCGCGCCGCAAGCGGAGAATCCATTCATACGGCCATTGAAACAACAGGCTTTGCCGATAAAACCGTGCTTGACCGCGTATTGCCGTATCTTGACCAGGTGCTCATGGATATCAAGCATACAAACGGCGAAAAGCACCGCGAGTTCACAAGCCGCGATAACGGTCTCATTCTCGATAACGCACGGTATATTGCCGAGCGTGCGAACGAGCTGATCATTCGCGTGCCCGTGATTCCCACCTTCAACGATACCGACCGTGAAATTGCCGATATCGCGCGCTTTGCGCGGAGCTTGCCGAACGTGCGCCGCTTGCACCTCTTGCCCTATCACAGATTGGGGCAGGATAAGTATGCGGGGCTCTCGCGCGAGTACGGCATGGGTGAGCTCGAGCCGCCCACACCCGAAAAAATGCGCCGTCTGCTCTCGGTTGCCGAGGAAAGCGGACTCATCTGCCGCATCGGCGGTTGACCAAAAAGTAAGGAGAAACGACCCATGGAAATGCAGGATAAAATGCGGATCGTCCAGGAATTGGTGCCCGGTAAGCAGGTCACGCTTGCCCACGTCATTGCCAATCCCGATCCCGTCCTCTATGAAAAGCTCGGCCTTGATCCTGCCGAAACCTACAATGCCGCCGCCATCGGTATCCTGACTATCAGCCCTGCCGAAACCGCCGTGATTGCCGCCGATATCGCCATGAAGGCATCGGGTGTCACGCTTGGATTCGTCGACCGCTTTTCGGGTACGCTGATCGTTACGGGCCGTGTGGCAGACGTGGAAGCGGCGATGACCGCTATTATGGAATACGTCTCTGAAAAGCTCGGCTTCACCGTCTGCGCCGTCACGCGTACCTGATGAAAAAGCTGATGCTTGTCGGCCGTGTGGCCGCAGGAAAAACCTCTTTGACGCAGGCCTTGCGCGGAGAGGTCATTCACTATCAAAAAACGCAGTCGATCCACCACGGCGCAACCCTCATCGATACACCCGGTGAATACATCGAAACCCGTCAGCTTGGCGGTGCACTTGCCCTCTATGCGTATGAAGCGGATATCGTCGGGCTTGTTCTCTCCGCCGATGAACCTTATTCGCCCTTCAGTCCGAATATCACAGGGCTTGTCAACCGCGAGGTGATCGGCATCGTGTCGGGCATTGATAAACCGCGTGCGCGGCCCGACCGCGTAGAAAAATGGTTGCGCCTTTCGGGGTGCAAAAGGATCTTTTTCGTGAGCGCGGTGACGGGCGAAGGAATCCCCGAATTGATTGCTTATCTTGATCAATAAAAGGCAAAGAAAGTGAGAATGACCATGGGAAAGACAAAAGTCATTTGCTTCTCCAATAATAAAGGCGGAAGCGGAAAATCCACCACCTGCTCAAACGTCGGCTACGGCATGGCACTTGAAGGGAAGCGCGTATTGCTCATCGACGGCGATATGCAGATGAATCTGACACTCTCCTTCTTCTCGGAGGAGCAGGCGCTTGAGCTTGCCAAGAGCGAAAAGAATCTTTACCATGCGATCCGCGATCAAAAGGATCTGACCGATTATATCGTGCATACCTCGTATGCCGATCTTGATCTCATTCCTTCCTCCACCTTGATGAGCGGCATTGAATTTGAGCTGTTCACCAAGTGGCAGCGCGAATGGATCCTCTCGCGCTCGCTTCAGAAGATCATTGATTCCGAAAGCTATGATTATATCCTCATCGACGCACCCCCCACCCTCGGCGGTTGGGTCATGAATATCATGTGTGCCTCGGATTATCTCATCATTCCCGTCGAGGCTTCGCCTTGGGGGCTCTTCGGTCTTGCCAATATGTTCGAGTTTTTCGAGCAGGTGCGTACCATTCGCCCTGCTATCGAGCTGCTCGGTATTGCCATCACCAAAGCAGATGAGCGTAAGAACTACTTCAAGCAGACCTTGGCCACCCTGCAGGAGCTTGAAGGCATCCACCTCTTTGAACGCTATATCCGTGTGGATAGCGCCGTTGAATGGGCGCAGGATAACAGTGCCCCCGTTCTCGCCTTCCGTCATACCAGCCGCAGTGCTAAAGAATATCATGAATTAACGAAGGAGATTTTAGAAAATGTCAATCGGTAAAAACAGTATTCTCCGCGTACAGAATGCGGAAAAGAACGGTGCCGCACAGATTGTCACCGAAGCACCCGACATGGAAAATTCGACCGTGATCGAGGAGCCTAAAAAAGCCGCTCCCAAAAAGACGGCAGGCGGCGCAAAGAGCGCAAAGGCCGCACCTAAAAAGAGAACGGCGAAAAAGAGCGCGCCCAAAAAGGCAGCCAAAACGAGCGAGATTACCTACTGCGCAATCGGCGACGATATGCCGGTTTATCTTCTGTAAGGTGAGATTGAACGATAAGAAAAGCACCAAGTGAGGCAATTTTGCCGCACTTGGTGCTTTGTTTTTGGAAAGAAATTCGGGGCGCGTGCCCCGAACTCCCGCCCAAGACCTTTTTCGAAAAAAGTCGCAAAAAAGGAATCAGCCGTTCGCTTGATTTCTTGCAACGAATTCTTCGTACGTGCCCGAAAAATCGGTGATCTTTTCGGGGGTGATCTCGATGATGCGGTTACAAACCGTATTGAGAAGCTCGTAGTCGTGCGAAGCGAGAATGACGTTACCTTTGAATGCGTTGAGGCCGTTATTGACCGCGGTAATCGATTCGAGGTCAAGGTGGTCGGTCGGCTGGTCGAGCATGAGGAAATTCGAATTGAAGAGCATCATGCGCGAGAACATACAGCGCACGCGCTCGCCGCCCGAAAGGACGCGCACTTCCTTATAGACGCTATCGCCTGAGAAGAGCATACGGCCGAGGAATCCGCGCAGATAGGTTTCGGTGGTGTCGGTGGAATAGCGGCGCATCCAGTCGAGGATCGAATCGGTGCAGCCGTCAAAATAGGCGGTGTTGTCGTGCGGAAAATAAGAGGTGGTGATCGATTGGCCGAACTTGACCGTGCCTCCGTCTGCCTCTTCTTCGCCTGCCAGTATGCGGAAGAGGGCAGTGACCGCCATTTCGTTACCCAAAAGCGCGATTTTTTCATTGTGTGCGACGGTGAAGGTGAGATTTTTGAAAAGCGGCGTGCCGTCGGGGGCGTTTTTGGAAAGCCCTTCGACAAACAGAATGTCCTTACCTGCCTCGCGGGCCATATCAAAGCCAATGAAGGGATAACGGCGCGAGGAGGCAGGCATTTCTTCCACCGTCAGCTTGTCGAGCAGGCGACGGCGCGAGGTGGCCTGACGGGATTTTGATTTGTTGGCAGAGAAGCGTGCAATGAAGCTTTGCAGCTCGGCAATCTTTTCTTCGGTTTTCTTGTTTTGCAGCTTCATCATGCGTTGCATGAGCTGGCTGGATTCATACCAGAACTCATAGTTACCGACGTACATTTTGATGCTGCCGTAGTCGATATCCACGATGTTTGTGCAGACGTCGTTTAAGAAGTGACGGTCGTGCGATACAACGAGAACCGTGCCGAAATAGTCGGCAAGAAAATCCTCAAGCCAGGTGACGGCGTCAATGTCAAGACCGTTTGTCGGCTCATCGAGCAGAATGATATCGGGCGAACCGAAAAGCGCTTGCGCCAAGAGGACCTTGACCTTTTCACTTTCTTTCAGCTCGCTCATCGGCAGATAAAGATAGTCTTCGGAGAGTCCTAACCCTTGGATCAGGCGCGAAACGTCGGATTCGGCTTCCCAGCCGTTCATTTCGGCAAATTCCGCTTCGAGCTCGGAGGCACGCAAGCCGTCCACGTCGGTGAAATCCTCTTTTTCGTAGAGTGCTTCTTTTTCTTTGGCAATGTCGTAAAGACGGCGGTTGCCCATCATGACCGTGTCAAGGACGGTAAATTCATCAAAGGCAAAGTGATCCTGACGGAGCACCGACATTCTCCGGTCGGCGGGGATATCAATTGATCCCTTGGTCGGCTCAAGCTCACCGCAGAGCAAGCGCAAAAAGGTGGATTTACCCGCACCGTTCGCGCCGATGATGCCGTAGCAGTTGCCGGACGTGAATTTCAGATCGACGTTTTTGAAAAGAAGCTGACCGCCAAACTGAAAGCTCAAATTAGTGACTGTAATCATAAAAACTCCATTCTGCCGCCATGGCGGCTTCATCGTCTTTTCTTGCGTTCAAGACATAAGAAAACCCCTTCGGAATCTTCGGGACTCCGAAGGGATTGTTGCTTTTAGATGTTGACAGTGATCGGCATCTTGGTGCGATCCGACTCAAAGGCCGCTTCCATGACCTGCATGACACGGCGGACTTGCTTGTGCGTGATGAGCATGGGCTCTTTGCCGTCGATGGCACGAACCACGTTGCGATAGAAATCGTGAACGTCGGACTGTGGCTTTTCCCAATCGTATTCGTCTACGGTGACCTCATCGCGAGGCGCCATGGTCTTGGTGATGCCTGCTGCCGTCTGGACGGGCAAAACGTCGTTTTCATGCCAGTATTTGCACTTGACAACGTGTGCCGGCTTGCGCCAATCCTCGATGATGGCGGAGCCGTTCTTGCACTGCATATAGAAACGGGGCAGTGCGACGAAGTTGAAGGTGCCGACCTCGATGTATGCGGTCACACCCGTCGTGAAGGTGATTTCCAGACGGAAGCCGTCATCCACCTCCTGATTGGTGATGTGGGTATTGACACAGTAAATGCGTTCGATCGGATCGGTGATCAGCTGGAGCATCTGGTCGATCAGATGCACACCCCAGTCAAGGATCATGCCGCCTCCGTGCGCCGCCTGGCAACGCCAGTCGGAGGGGATACCGCGCGAGCCGTGAATGCGCGATTCAATGCGGATGGGCGCACCGATCTTTTCGCTTGCAATGATCTCCTTGATGGCAAGGAAGTCTACGTCCCAACGGCGGTTCTGGTGCACCGTGAAGAACGAGCCCGTGCGGTTGGCTGCCTCGATCATCTCGTCAAGGGAAGCAACCGACATTTCAACAGGCTTTTCGCAAACAACCGATTTGCCTGCCTCAAGTGAGCGGATGACAAGCTCCTTGTGAACGTCGTTCGGCGTGGCGATGACAACAATATCAACGTTTTTGTCAGCGAGAACTTCTTCAAAGGACGCATAGGCGTGAATGCCTTTTTCTTCTGCCACTGCATTGCGCGCGGGCAGAATGTCATAAACACCGGCAAGTGCGACCACGTCGCTGTTCAGCGCGTGGTTGGCGTGCCAGCCGCCCTGTCCTCCGTATCCGATGACTGCTACGTTCTTTTTCATGATGAATAACTCCTTTGGTTATGGAAGTGTTTTTTGGGCCAAATGATGGAAAGCTCGGCCAATCCCCATTATTATAACAAACATTTTCCGAAAAGTCTATACCTTTTTCAAAAAAAGACGAAAAAAGTTCAGAAAATATTATTTTTTTGCCAAATAGACATCAAAGCGATGCGGCAAGCTCCACGTAAGCTCTGACAACCTCGGTAATAGCCGCCAAATTCTTGTTTTAGAGAAGGGTATGGAGCATGCAAAAGAGATGCTCGAAGAGGGCATCTTGTCGGTTGGCGATATCGGCCGCCGGCTCGGGTATGATTCGCCCTTCCGTTTTCGATGATATTCAAGTAACATATACATGTCATAAATAAAGAAAAATGCAGAGAATCTGTGAAACAGATTCTCTGCATTTTTTGTTTATGATGTCACGCTCCGATTTCGGAAAGAAACTGCTCGACGTAAGCGATCTGCGCTTCGACAGATGCTTTACCCGTGCCGCCGGCGGATGTGCGGCGCTTGACGCAGTTCTCCAGATTGACGGCATCGTAGATGCCCTCGTCAAAGCGAGCGTCTGCCGCTTTGTATTCCTCAAGAGTGAGCGTTTCGAGCGTTTTCTTTTCGCGGATGCAGTAGGCAACGAGCGAGCCCGTGACCTTGTATGCTTCGCGGAAGGGAACACCGAGCGTGACGAGATAGTCGGCACAGTCGGTGGCGTTGATGAAGCCGCCTGCGGCGGCGGCGCGCATATTGTCGGCGCGAACGCGCATGGTGCGGATCATCGGTGCGGCAATGCCGAGGCACTGCTTCAAGGTATCAATCGAATCGAAGATGGCCTCTTTATCTTCTTGCATATCTTTATTGTATGCAAGCGGCAAGCCCTTCAGGGTGGTGTAAAGTGCCATCAGATTGCCGTAGACGCGGCCCGTCTTGCCGCGGATCAGCTCTGCCATATCGGGATTCTTCTTCTGCGGCATGATGCTTGAGCCTGTGGAATAGGCATCGTCAAGCTCGACGAAGCGGAATTCCCAGCTTGCCCAGAGGATCAGCTCCTCGGAAAGGCGGGAAAGGTGCATCATGCAGGTGGCAAACGCCGCATTCAGCTCAAGCACGAAATCGCGGTCGGACACACCGTCAAGGCTATTTAAGGTGATGCCGTCAAAGCCGAGCGAGCGTGCAACGGCCTCGCGGTCGATCGGATAGGGGGTGCCCGCAAGGGCGCAGCTGCCGAGCGGAGAATAGTTCATACGCGTGAGAGCATCGAGCATACGCTCAATGTCACGGATGAGCATCATGGCATAAGCCATCAGATGATGTCCGAAGGTAATCGGTTGCGCGCGCTGAAGATGCGTATAACCGGGCATGATGGTTTCGGCGTGTGCCTTGGCTTGCTCGGTCAGAACAGAGAGAAGCTCGCGCACCTGACCGATCAGCGTCATGGTTTCATCGCGCAGATAGAGACGGATATCGAGTGCCACCTGGTCGTTACGGCTGCGCGCGGTGTGCAATCTCTTGCCTGCGTCGCCGATCCGTGCGGTCAGCTCGGCCTCAATGAACATATGGATATCCTCGCCGCCCTCCGAGAAATCGAGCGAGCCGTTTTCAAGGTCGGCAAGAATCGAGGAAAGACCGTCAATGATCTGATCGGCATCGGATTCTGTGATGATGCCCTGTGCCGCCAGCATGGTGGCGTGCGCCATCGAGCCGCGGATGTCCTGGCGGAACATACGGCAGTCGAAGGGAAGAGAGGTGTTGAAATCGTCGGCCAAGCGGTCGGAGGCGCCGTCGGTGCGGCCTGCCCAAAGTTTATTATTTTGTGCCATAAATAATGAATCGAGGCACGGCGGCTCACCGCCGTGCCTCTTCCTTTTTTAGAATTGAATAAATGGAGAATCAGTCGAGATTATTCTTCGCCTTCATCTTCGCGCGAACCTTGATCGGCAAGCCGAAGAGGTTGATGAATCCTGCGGAATCGGCCTGATTATAAACGTTGTCTTCGTCGAAGGTGGCGATTTCGGGATCGTAGAGCGAGTAGGGCGAGGACATGCCTGCGCCGATCATGTTACCCTTGTAGAGCTTCAGGGTGACGTCACCTGTGACAGTCTTCTGCGTTTCGTCAACGAAAGCGGAAAGTGCTTCACGAAGAGGCGTATACCACTGACCAAAGTAGACGAGCTCTGCGAACTTCTTGGAAACAAGCTCCTTATAGTGCATGGTGTCACGGTCAAGGCAGAGGGTTTCGAGCATAGCGTGTGCGCGGTAGAGGATCGCACCGCCGGGCGTTTCATAAACACCGCGGCACTTCATGCCGACCAAACGGTTTTCAACGATATCGAGAAGACCGATGCCGTTTTCGCCGCCCAGCTTATTGAGGGTGGTGACAAGCTCGGTTGCCGACATTTTCTTGCCGTCGATAGCGGTGGGAACACCCTGCTCGAAGTGAATGGTGACGTAGGTGGGTTTATCGGGTGCCATTTCGGGCGAAACACCCATTTCGAGGAAGCCGGGCTTATTGTAGAGCGGCTCGTTCTTGGGATCCTCAAGGTCAAGACCCTCGTGCGACAGGTGCCAGATGTTTTTGTCCTTGGAATAGTTGGTTTCGCGGTTGATCTTCAAAGGCACGTTATGTGCTTCTGCATATTCGATCTCTTCCTCACGTGACTTAATCGTCCATTCGCGCCAGGGAGCAATGATGTGCATGTCGGGTGCAACGGCCTTGATGGCAAGCTCAAAGCGAACCTGGTCGTTACCCTTACCCGTGCAGCCGTGGCAGATGGCATCTGCACCCTCACGGAGTGCGATCTCGGCAATGCGCTTGGCAATCGGAGGACGTGCAAAGGAGGTGCCGAGCATGTAATCTTCGTAAAGTGCGCCTGCCTTCACGGTGGGGAAGACGTAATCGGTCAGGAATTCTTCGGTCAGGTCTTCCACATACAGCTTGGACGCGCCGGTTTTGAGAGCCTTTTCTTCAAGACCTTCCAGCTCATCTGCCTGGCCGACGTTACCGGAAACGGCAATGACTTCGCAGTTGTTGTAGTTTTCCTTCAACCACGGAATGATGATGGACGTATCAAGTCCTCCCGAATAGGCGAGGACAACTTTTTTGATGTTTTCCTTATTCATGATTATTTCCTCTTTCATCAAGAATGTTTTTCTGTGTATAATTATGCAACAAAATCATCGAAAAGTCAAGGGGTAAAACGAAAATAAATGAAAAATCATCGTTTGTCACAAAAGACTTTTTGAGGCGATGCAATGAATATGCAAAATGACTATCCGATATTCATTATTTTTGCATAAATGAATTGAATATGCAAAAATCAGAACAGCTGTACAGGGTAGAGGATCTTCATCTGGTTCACCTTGCGGTCATAAGCGTTCTTTTGCTTTTCCTGCAAAAGCATGCCCTTGACCTCACGTGCGATCTCAGCGAAGGGAATCACGCCTGCTTCTTCCTTTTTGTCAAGACGGATGATGTGATAGCCAAAATCGGTCTTGACAGGACCGCGCAGCTCGCCCACTTCCATTTCGAAGCAAGCCTGATCGAACTCGGGCACCATCTGGCCGCGTCCGAACATGCCGAGCGAACCGCCCTGCTGACCCGAGGGGCATTTGCTGTGCTCGCGCGCGGCATCTTCAAACGTGACCTTGCCGTTCTTGATATCGGCAAGCAGGGAATTGGCGAGAGCCTCATCCTCCACGAGAATGTGCGATGCGCCGACCTGCGCCTCGGACTTAAACTTGTTTTGGTTTTCTTCATAGTATTTCTGTGCTTCGGCATCGGTGACGGTGACCGAAGAAACGGCCTTATCAATGGCGAAGGAAATGAGAATGGATTCCTTTGCGCGTGCAAGCTCTGCCTTGAATACGGGGTCTGCTTCATAAAGATTGCGGGACGCGTCCATCAGGAAGAGCTGGTTGTTAACGAGCTGCTCGAGAACCTTTTTGCGGCCGTCGGGCGTAGCGAATTGTGCGCCTCTCTGACCAAGGCCTGCGATAAATGCGTCAACGTCGGCCGTCGTGATGGTCTTATTGCCGACCGTTGCTAAAATTTGTGCGTTCGGTGTCATGGTAAATCTCCTTGATTTTGATGATGTCATGAAAAAATCGGGGTTGGCGGCAAAACTGCGCCAACCCCGAAAGCTTGATTAGTGGATGATGCAGCGCTCGGTATCCTTATCGAAGATGTGGATACGGGAAGCATCGATAGCAACCTTGATGGCATCGCCTGCACGCGCCTGCGAACGGGAGGAAACGCGAGCAATGATGTTCTTATTGTTGGTTGCATCCTCCTGACCCTCAAAGCTCAGGTAGAGATAGATTTCCGCGCCCATAAGCTCGGTAACTTCAACGACTGCGTCCATCGTGCTGTCGGGCATGCTCGACAGATGAACGGGCTCGTCGTGGATACATTCGGGACGGACGCCGATGACGACTTCCTGACCGATATATTCCTTCAAAGCAGGGTTGTTTGCCTTTTCGGCGGGCAACTTCAAGGAGGTGTTGCCGAAGCAAACGTAGAGATCTTCACCGCGCTTTTCAAGCTTGGAGGTGATGAAGTTCATCTGAGGAGTGCCGATAAAGCCTGCAACGAAAATGTTGACAGGGAGGTCGTACAGATTCTGAGGAGTATCGACCTGCTGGATCAGACCGTCCTTCATAACAACGATACGCGATGCCATGGTCATAGCCTCGACCTGGTCGTGCGTAACGTAGATAAACGTGGTCTCAACCTTCTTATGAAGCTTGGTAAGCTCGGTTCTCATTGCTGCACGGAGCTTTGCGTCCAAGTTGGAAAGCGGCTCGTCGAGCAAGAAGACCTTCGGGTTACGAACGATTGCACGGCCGAGTGCAACACGCTGCTTCTGACCACCGGACATTGCCTTCGGACG
>JAFVXT010000081.1 GCA_017501005.1 Clostridia bacterium | reverse complement strand
GGGCAATCTTACGCCTTGTGTTCTGCGTGCTTTTCCTTGTCAAGTGGTTGGTCTGTCAAAAAATCATTTTTTCTTGAAAATCTTTTCAACACGTCAATGGTGGAAAAAGTGAAAAACTTTTGGGTTTTCAACCTGTTTAAAAGCCGTTTTTTCGAGACAGAACGGAAAAATGCAAAAAGTTTTTCACATTTTCAACATGCGAAAGTTTAAAAATCTACTTTTTTAACAACTGTACAAATTGCACAAAGAGCACTTTGCCATGTCTGAAAATGGAAATTTTTATTAAAAATGCTTTTCCCTTTTTTAAAGCTCGTGTTTTTCTGTCAACGCCCCGTCTTTTTGCGCGAATCATTTGTTTTTTTGGATGCTCTTGAACGCCGCTCGGCTGCTTTTTTCTGCATACCGTTTCGCTTGGTGCTCTCCCCCGTCCTTCTTGTCTGTGCTGCTCGGCCGCCCTTTTGAAAAAGCGGTTTTTTAGAAGGTGCCGAAGCGGAAGTCCTTTCGGGACGGACAAGGCAATGCGCACCGTAGCCGATCAGGTCTTCCCGACCGACGAGACGCAAGGCTTCGCGCACGAGCGGTGCGTTTTCGGGCTTTCCTGCCTGCAAAAGCGCACGCTGCAGCTGCTTTTCATGATAATCGCGGCAGACCTTCACCCGCTCGCCTGTCAAGGGATGGATGCCCGTGGCGTACATAACGGTTGAAACCGTGCCCGGCGTCGGATAAAAATCCTGCACTTGCTCCGGCGAATAGCCTTCTTTTTTCAACCACTCTGCCATCGTAACGGCATCTTCAAGGGTAGAGCCGGGGTGACTTGACATCAGATAAGGGACAAGATATTGCTCGAGACCGCACGCATGACACAATTCAAAGTATTTCCGACGGAAGCGTTCGTATACTTCAACCGACGGTTTTCCCATCAAACGCAAGGTTTCGTTTGCACAGTGCTCGGGGGCAACCTTGAGCTGACCGCTGACGTGCCGTTCGACCAGCTGGCGGAAAAAGGAGTCGTCGCGGTCGGCAAGCAAATAATCGAAACGAATGCCCGAGCGGACGAACACGCGTTTGACGCGCGGAATTTCTTCAATTTTGCGCAAAAGCGCGGCGTATTCGCTATGATCAACCTTCAGGTGGCGGCAGGGTGTGGGGGAAAGGCATTTGCGTCCCGCGCATACGCCGTGCTCGGCCTGCCGATCGCATGCGGGCATGCGGAAATTGGCAGTCGGGCCGCCAACGTCGTGAATATAACCCTTGAAATCGGGTAAGGCAGCAATCAAGCGCGCTTCCTTCAGTACGCTTTCCTCGCTTCTTGAGCGCACCTCGCGCCCCTGGTGGAAGGCAATGGCGCAGAAATTGCACGCACCGAAGCAACCGCGGTTATGCGTGATGGAAAAGCGCACCTCGGCAATCGCAGGTACGCCGCCCGCCTCCTCGTAATCGGGGTGATAGGTGCGCGCATACGGAAGCGCATACACACGGTCAAGCTCCTCGCGGGAAAGCGGCGGCGAGGGCGGCGTTTGCACAAGCCATTTTTCACCGTATTTTTCAACGACGGCGCGGCCGCGCACCGAATCTGTTTCCTTGTATTGCAAAGCAAAGGCCGAGGCATACGCTTCCCCGCCCGCCTTCAGTTCATCGTATTCACCGCAAAAAACGTGGTCAAAATGGATCTTATCCTCTGCCGCGCAAAGGTACGCACAACCGCGCACGTCACGGATCTTACGCACAGGCACGCCGCGGTCAAGCAGCTCGGCAATGCGCACGAGCGTGCGCTCGCCCATGCCGTAGGAAAGAATATCAGCACGCGCGTCGACGAGAATACTGCGGCGGATGCGATCCTGCCAATAATCGTAATGCGCAAAGCGGCGCAACGAGGCTTCGAGACCGCCGATCACGATCGGCACGTCGCCGTAAGATTCGCGGATACGGTTACAATAAACGATCACCGCGCGGTCGGGGCGCAGGCCCGCCTTGCCGCCGGGCGAATAATAGTCATAGGTTCTTTTCTTTTTGGAAACGGTGTAATGCGCCACCATAGAGTCAATATTGCCCGCGCTGACAAGGAAGCCGAGCCGCGGACGGCCGAAGCGGCAAAAATCCCGCGTATCACGGTAATCGGGCTGCGCAAGAATGGCCACACGAAAGCCTGCCGCTTCCAGCGTGCGCGAAATGATCGACACGCCAAAGGAAGGATGGTCCACGTACGCGTCTCCCGTCACGTAGACGAAATCCGCCTCTTGCCATCCGCGCTCGGCCATGTCCTTTTTTGTGGTGGGTAAAAACCTTGTACGGTCCATCTTTCAAAAAAAGGACTGTTGCCATACAATGCGACAGTCCCATTCCTTTCTCTTCAGTGCTTCAAGCTCAAAGACATCAATGTGGCGATCCTATCCCCATCGCCTCGATAATAGAGCATACCGAGCAAGGCCTCAAAGCCCGTTGCCTTTCGGTACTCGGCAACCGTCATGTGCTTCGGTCTTTGCAGGTGCTTTGAATTGTGCGCACGGCGTGCCACGTCCCGCTCTTCCTCGGTCAGGTGATCGTAAATGCGGTCAAAGGCCGCCGCCTGCGCCGCCGCCGTCACGTATTTCTGACCTTCCGCGTGCAGATCGGCCGATTTTGTGTGGCCGCTATCCAAGACCAGACGGCGCACGTAAAGGCTGTGCACGGCATCGCCAAGATAAGCAAGCGCGGCGGAAGACGGAAGAGGTGATGAAGCTTTTTCTTCGGTCATAGCAAATTCCTTTCGAATCGTTACGGTTGAATCATCACGGAAACTTACATCAAAGGCGCGAAAAGGCGCAGAAGCTGCTGCCATACGTCCTGCAGGAAATTGAATCTTGAGGTCGGCTTTTCCTTCTGCTCGCTCGATACGGAAAACATTTCCTCGAAATCCTCAAAGACGGCACGGGGCATCTCGCCGCCGTAGACCACCACACCGCATTCATGGTGCAAAAAGAGACTTCGGTAATCGAAGTTGGCACTGCCGACGTACGCACACACACCGTCCGAGACGATCATTTTCGCATGGTTGAAGCCGGGTGTATACTCATAAACGCGCACACCTGCGCGGATCAGCTCGCCAAAATAAGTCTGCCCCGCGCGCTTGACGATCTTTTTGTCGGCATGGTAGGGTATGATCACACGCACGTCAACGCCGCTGCCCGAAGCCAGGATCAAGGCGTGCAAAAGCGGCTCATCGGGCAGAAAATACGGCGTACAGATATAAAGAGATTTCCGCGCACGCTGAATGAGCGCCAGAAGCGTATTGCGGCAAAGAGGCTCGGGATCAAAGGGGGAATCGGCAAACGGCACGAGAAAGCAGTCGGAAAGCTCCTTCCTTTCGCAGATCGGCAGATAAGCGTCCCAATCCTCTTCTTGGCACATGGCGGCATCCCAGAGATGCAAAAACATCACCGCAAACTGCGCGGCGGCAGGTCCCTCCGTGCGCACGGTGGTGTCCTTCCAATAGCCGAACCGACGGCGCAAATTGACGTATTCATCGGCAATGTTCGCACCGCCCGTGTGTGCCACGCGCCCGTCGATCACGACGATCTTTCGGTGGTCGCGGTTATTCTGAATGGCCGAAATGAAGGGACGGAAGCGGTTAAACACGCAAATTTTGATGCCAAAGCTCTCCATTTCACGCGCAAAATGACGGGGCTTGAGCAAAAAGCACCCCATATCGTCCATCATCAGACGAACCTCGACGCCCTCTCGCGCCTTGCGGCAGAGCACGTCAAAAATACGCGCCCACAAAACGCCCTCGTCAACGATAAAATATTCAAGAAAAATGTATTTTTCAGCCTTTTCAAGATCCTCGAGCAAGGCGGCAAAGCCGTCCTCGCCTGTCTTATAATAGCTGACGCGGTCGCCGTCCGAGATCGTATAGCCGCGATGCGTTTGCAAATAGACCGACAAGCGCTGATACGCGCCGAGCTGCAAAGGCTCTTCCGTATTGACCGCCACACGCCGAAGCGCTTCGTCATGCTGCGGGCGCAGCTCCTCATAACGGCGGCGCATCTTGCGCGCCAAGCCCTGCCCGCGCACAAGAAAATAAAAGGTAACACCGAAAACAGGCAAAGCCAAAAAGAAGAAAACCCACAAAAGCTTATAGCCCGAGCTGTCGGGGCGGCGGATCATCCACAGAGAAAGCAAAATGCCGCAAAGCGTGAACAGATAGTTGAGATAAACCGAAAAACGCGAGCCCTCCCACGCAATCAGAAAGAAAAGAGCAAACTGCAAAAGCAGCATGAGCACGACGAAAAATCGCCGACCGAAGACGACCAGCCGCCAGTTTTTCTTCTTTTTTCCGTAATTTTGTGCCAAATTGATTTCCGTCGTTTTAAAATCCACGTGACTTTCCTCCTTTCGGTCTTATCTTCTCATAGCGTTTCCGTTTTCTGTCAAAATGATAACACCATATTAATATATTATAGCACCGTATGACGGCGTTGTCAAGTTTTGTCGCAAAGACATTTGCGAAAGCAATTGCTTTTTCTTTCTTTTTTGATGATAAAAAGAGTGTGGAATTGACTTTTTTTCTTTGAAATGCTATAATTGACGTAACAGAAAAATCTCACGCTCAAAGGAGCTTTCTAATCATGGATATATCGTCGATCGACAAAAATTTCAGCTTCGAAAGCGCAATTGACCGCGAAGGCCTCGTTTACCACGACGCCCGCAAGGCCCCCTTCAAATTCTACGGTCTTCACGAGCCGCTTGACGCCACCCGCCCCTTTCACCGCATGCCCGAGGATATCGCAGGGGCAATAAGCCAAGGCGTAAAGGTACTGAATTTTCATACGGCAGGCGGCCGCCTGACCTTTTCGACGAACTCGCCCTTCATCGTCATTCGCTGCGAAACCGCAGGCAACGTCACTCCGATGGCGCACATGGCCCTTTCTGGCTCCCAGGGCTTTGACCTTTACCGCGTGGATGATGACGGCAAAATCACCTTCCAGTGCGCTTTGATGTGTCCGACCGACCGCATCGGCAAGGTCGGCTTTGAGGTTCTCAAGGAATTGCCCCGGGACGGAAGAGTCCGTCAATACGTTTTGAATTTCCCGCTTTACGGCACCGTTAAAAATCTTGCCATCGGCCTGCATGGGGATGCCGTGCTCGGAGAGGGCGCACCCTACAAATACGGTGAAAAGCCCGTGCTCTTCTACGGCAGCTCAATCACGCAAGGCGGCTGCGCTTCCCGTCCGGGATCCTGCTATCAGGCACTGCTCACACAGGAGTTCGGCTTTGACTATATCAATCTCGGCTTTTCGGGCAATGCCAAGGGCGAGGACGCGATGATCGATTATCTTGCCTCGCTTGATCCCATGATCTTCGTCTGCGACTATGACCATAACGCGCCGACGGCCGAGCATCTGCAAGCCACCCTTCCGAAGCTCTACCGCGTCTTTCGCGAGGCGCATCCCGATACCCCCTTCATCTTCGTCTCTGCCCCCAATATGGACACGGGCAAGGCAAAGCACGACGTCGTGGAAAATACCGCACGCGAAGCCATCGAGGGCGGCGACAAACATGCTTATTTCGTAGACGGCGCGCATATGTTCGACGGCATGAAGCCCTTCACCTGCACGGTTGACGGCTGCCACCCGACCGACCTCGGCTTTTTCTGTATGTACGAAACGATGGCCAAGGTCTTGCGCGAAATTCTCTGATTGATCATTTAACGCAAAAAAGAACCGTCGCTCATAGCGTGATGCTCTTAACGATGCAGTCACGCCATGAGCGGCAGTCCTTTTTGTTTTGTCCCTCTTATTTGAAACGAAGCGTGCGCATAGCATTCAGTACCGCCAGCACCATCACCCCGACGTCCGCAAAAACGGCAAGCCAAAGGCCCGCATAGCCGAGCGCACCAAGCAAAAGGCAAAGGCCTTTCACACCGAGTGCTAACATGATATTCTGGCGCACGATTCTGATCGTTTTACGCGCGATCCGAACCGCCACGGCGATTTTGCGCAGATCGTCGTCCATCAATACCACGTCTGCGGCTTCAATGGCGGCATCCGAGCCAAGCGCCCCCATGGCGATTCCCACGTCGGCACGCGCAAGCACGGGCGCGTCGTTGATGCCGTCGCCCACAAAAGCGCATTTGCCGCGCTTCTCTTCACCGCCGATGGCAAGACCTTCAAAAAAGGTTACCTTATCTGCAGGCAAAAGCGACGCTTCAAAGGAATCAATGCCAAGAGAGGCGGCCACGCGCGAGGCGTTTTCGGGCGCATCGCCCGTCAGCATCACGGTTTTTTCTATACCGCATTTTTTGAAGAGCGCCATGCTTTCCTTGGCACTCTCTTTTTCCTTATCCTCAAGAATGATACGGCCAAGATATACCCCCTCACGCGCAATATACACGGCACAGCCGTAAGAGCCCTCTTCGGGCACGGACGCACCGACCCTTTCCATCAAGCGGCGATTACCGACGGCAAGCGCGGCACCGTCAATGCGCGCCGTCACACCAAAGCCCGCCTGCTCTTCAATCCCGTCAATGCGCGAGACGTCGATTGCATGACCGCAAGAGTCGGCCAAGCATTGCGCGATTGGGTGAGAAGAGGCACTTTCGGCGTGTGCGGCCAGTGAAAGAAGCTCTTCCCTTGTCACACCGACGGCATCCACCTCACTGACAGAAAAGCGGCCGTTTGTCAGCGTTCCCGTCTTATCGAAGACGAGCGTGGAAACCTCTGCCAAGCTTTCAAGGTCAAGGCTGCCCTTAACAAGAATGCCTTTGCGCGAGCAAGCACCCAAGCCGCCGAAAAAGCTGAGCGGCACCGAGATGACAAGCGCGCAAGGACAGGAAATGACAAGGAAGGTGAGCGCGCGGGAGATCCATTCGAAGAGCATCGGCTCTTTTTGCAGGAAAAACAAAATCAGGGGCGGACAAACGGCAAGCAATAGCGCACCGATGACCACGATCGGCGTATAATAGCGCGCAAATTTCGTGATAAAATGCTCCGAGCGCGATTTTTTCATGAACGAGTTTTCCACAAGATCAAGGATTCTTGAAACGGTTGACGTTTCATACGCGCAAGCAGTCTTCACAAGAATCCGCCCCGTCAGATTGATCGCGCCGCTCACGGCCTGATCTCCCTCTCCGACGTCACGGGGCAAGCTCTCCCCCGTCAGCGCTACCGTATCAAGAGAGCTTTTTCCTTCCGTGATCACACCGTCAATGGGAATGCGCTCACCCGGATTGACGGCAATGATCGCGCCGACCTCCACCTCCTCGGGCGACACCTGCACGATCTCGCCGTCCTTGAAGAGGTTGGCGGTATCGGGACGGATATCCATCAGCGCGGCAATGCTTTTGCGGCTGCGTCCGACGGCAATGCTTTCAAAAAGCTCGCCCACCTGATAAAAGAGCATGACGGCCACCGCCTCGGCAAAATCCGAAAGGCAGAGTGCGCCGAGCGTTGCCAGTGCCATGAGAAAATTCTCGTCAAAAACCTGCCGCCGCAAAATCCCCTTGCCCGCCCGGAAAAGAACGTCATAGCCAAGCAAAAGATAGGGGACAAGATAAAGCGCCAAGCGAGCAGGTAAAGGAGGCGAAAAGAAAAAATCAGCGCAAAAGACCGCCGCCGCCGCAAAAATGGCAAGCAGCAAGCGATAAAAAACACGTTTTTGCTTACGGTTCAAGGTCAGGTGCCTCCTCAGTCAAGAAAGATCTCGCAGTCGCTTTCAACCTTCTTGCAGTTTTTACGCGCCGCCTTCATCACGGCATCGACGTCCGCACCGTCCTCAAATTCCACGCGCATCTTCAAGGTCAGATAGTTGACAGAGGCGTCCTTCACTCCTGCCGTTGCCTTGACAGCCTCCTCCATTTTCAGTGCGCAATGACCGCAGTCAACTTCAATATCAAATACTTTTTTCATGATTTTTACCCTTTCTTTATGAAAATAAAATGTACGCAGATTCATTCACAAACGTGCTCCATGCCCATCGAGACAATGGTGCTGACGTGGCCGTCCGAAAGTGCATAGTAAATATTCTTCCCTACACGGCGCGAACGCACGAGCGACGCATCCTTGAGAACCTTCAGCTGATGGCTGACCGCACTCTGATTCATCGAAAGCAGAAGTGCCAGATCACCCACACAAAGCTCGCTTTCAAGGAGTGCATACAAAATCTTCATACGCGTGGGATCGCCGAAAACCTTGAAAAGCTCCGCCATTTCGAAGAGATGCTCCTCGCTTGGGCGGTTGGCAAGGATCCGCCGCACCGCTTCCTCGTGCACCGAGCAAACGCCCTCTATTCCGTGTTCCTTCACTTTTTCTGTCCTTTCTTTATATGAATGATTGTTCATATGATATTATATTCATTTGTTCTCGGTTTGTCAAGAGCTTTTAAAAAATTTTTCAAAAATAAAAGATCGGGCGGCGCGTGTGCACCGTCCGACTTTCTCTTTATTGTTTGTTTTGGTTCTCTTTTTGTTCTTGTTCCTTTTTCTTAAAGAGCCTCATCCCCGAAAGATTATCCTGCACGAACTGCCGTCCGCCAAGGCCGACGGCCAGCGCGAAGGCAATGCCGCACGCACTGATCAGGACAATAAAGGCGGTGTTCACAATGAAGGGAGCAATACCGAGATGTGAAAGCACGATGAAAAAGGAGGTGCCGATAAGCGCGGTTTTGGCGGCCAGGCGCACGAAAAGCGACGCGTTTTTAAGCAGTCCGTCAAGCATACGGCACAAAACGAAAGCACCGACACCGAAAAGAAGAGCCACAAGCAAAGCAGGCACGTAGGTAATGATGGCGCGCCCAACCGAGGTCAGCACCGCAAAACCGAGCGCATTGACGCCCTCCACGGTAAAGAGGATCAGAATCAGCGTCTTCAGGGTATAGGAAAGAATGGCGGAAAAGGGGATAGGCTTCCCTGTTTTGGGGGTATTGGCAGTCAGCCAACCGTTCAATTTATCGTCAAGGGCAAGAGAGGCGAGCAAGGCGGCGACGAGCAAAAAGACAACGTCCGCAATCAAAGCACCGATCACCAATATGAGAGCAAAGGCGATCACGTTCGGAACGTAGCCAAGCAATTTTTCGGTCAGCATATTCACGCTTTCCGTGACACCTTCAATCCCGAGCTTTGCAAGGGCGGCAGGCAGGAAAATGAGAAAAAGGATCAAAAAAACCAGCTTGCCAACCGTGGAAATGGCATGCCCCGTACTGCTTTCCTTGCGTCCGTTCTTCCCTTCAATTTCCCGAATTTTACGGCCGAGCGACGTTCTTTTCAGAATGGCCTTGACGGCCAATGCACCAAGAGCGCCCACAAGGATCGCAAAAAGCAAAAGTAAAAGTCCCATGGCAAAATCGGGGATTGACGCAAACAGATCCACTGTTTTTTGAATAAATTCTTTCATAAAAAACTCCTTTTCTGTTGATTTCATCTGTTTTTTGATCAAAATCGCATCATTGAGGCTATTTTGGAAATCTTTTCAAAAAAATATTCAATGAAAGTTACTGATTTTTGAAGAAAAGAAATTTTTTATTTGTATGTCTTCAACAATCTTGATTTTTTAGGCGCAAAACCAAGAATTTCTTGCCAAATTTCATTGACAACCGACATGAATTTTGTTATAATATTAAAAATAAAATGATTCTTACACAAGAAGACATTCAATAAAATTAAAAAAGAGGAAGGAAAAAGCATGGCTGAATTTCAAAAAATTATTGAAAACGGACTCACCTTCGACGACGTATTGCTGATCCCCGCGAAAAGCGACGTCCTCCCCGCAGACATTGATCTGCACACGCAACTTACAAAAAAGATCCGCCTGAACACCCCCGTTCTCAGTGCGGCAATGGATACCGTTACCGAGGCGAACATGGCAATCGCCATGGCACGTGCGGGCGGCGCAGGCGTCATTCATAAGAATATGAGCATTGAAGCGCAGGTCGATCAGGTCGAACGCGTGAAGCGCAATGAAAACGGCGTCATCACCAACCCCTTCTTCCTTTCCCCCGACAATCTGGTTTACGAGGCCGAAGAGCTCATGAACAGATTCCGCATTTCGGGCGTACCGATCTGCGATGAAAACGGCAAGCTGGTCGGTATCCTCACCAACCGCGATATGCGCTTCCTTGAAAGCGACGACTATCAGAAGCCCATTCGCATGTTCATGTCGCACAGCAATCTGGTCACCGCCCCCGAAGGCACCGATCTTGAAAAAGCGCAGGAGATTCTTCGCCATCACAAGGTGGAAAAGCTCCCGATCATTGATAAAGACGGCAAGCTCAAGGGCCTGATCACCATCAAGGACCTGCAAAAGGCCCGCGAATACCCGAACTCCGCCAAGGATGCCAAGGGCAGACTGCTTTGCGGCGCGGCACTCGGTGTCACCGCAAACGTCATTGAGCGCGCAAGTGCTTTGATGGCTGTCGGCGTTGACTTCTTCGTGCTCGATTCGGCACACGGCCATTCCCGCGGTATTCTCGAATGCGTGCACAAGGTGAAAAACGCATTCCCCGAATGCCAGCTCGTTGCAGGTAATATCGCCACGGCAGAAGCCGCCGCAGATCTCATCTCGGCAGGTGCTGACGCCGTGAAGGTCGGTATCGGCCCCGGCTCCATCTGCACCACGCGCGTGGTCGCAGGTATCGGTGTTCCGCAGATCACCGCCGTCATGAATGCGGCTGAGGTTGCGGCCAAGCACGGTATCCCCGTCATTGCCGACGGCGGTATCAAGTATAGCGGCGATATCACCAAGGCCATTGCCGCAGGTGCGGACCTCATCATGGTCGGCTCCCTCCTGGCAGGCTGCGAGGAAAGCCCCGGCGAAAGCGAAATCTACCAGGGCCGTCAGTTCAAGGTTTACCGCGGTATGGGCTCTCTTGCCGCCATGGAAAAGGGCTCGAAGGACCGCTACTTCCAGGAAAACAACAAGAAGCTCGTTCCCGAAGGCGTCGAAGGCCGCGTGCCGTATAAAGGCCCTGTTGCCGATACCATCTATCAGATGATGGGCGGCTTGCGTGCAGGTATGGGCTACTGCGGTTGCCCCACCATCGAGGATCTCAAGAAGAACGGCCGCTTCGTGCGCATCACCGCAGCAGGCTTGCGCGAATCGCATCCTCACGATATCAACATCACCAAGGAAGCTCCGAACTACAGCGTTCAGGGTTAAGCATTTGCCGAAGGCAAATGCAATGAAATCCGCCTCTGCGAGTCGGATGAAATCCCTATGGGACGAAATCCTCGCGTTGCTCGGGTGAAATCGCCGTGCGCGGCGGAGGTGGATTTCATACTACCGAAAACAGAGTTTTCGATTTCATCCGCGAAAGCGGATTTCATCACATCGTGATTTCATCGTGCGGCAAATTGCCGCACGATTTCATTTATTAGGAAGAACTATGAAGGATCATCAGCTGATTAACATATCAACAGCATTCGCTATAAACATTTTGCACCTTTGTGACCAAATTCAAGGCCACTATTCACCCGATTTCAGTAAAAAGAACACCGTGCGATTCACACGGTGTTCTTTTTTGCGCAGAAACAAAATCACGCAAAAAGTCTGTAAACGTAGGTTGCAAGGAAAAAGAGGCCAATGGCGGCGCCGATGGCGAGCATCACGTAAATACCTGCCTTGCGAGGCTTCAGCACGCGGATCGGGGTGACGAAAAAGAGAGCGGCAAGACCGATCAGCGCGGCATAGATGTACGCGGCAAAGCTCACGTCGAAAAAGACGGGAATGAAGGCAAGCGGGAAGATAATGGCCGCGCTTGTGACGGGCAAGCCCTGATAGAAGCGGCGCACTTCTTTGGTCTTTTTCTGGCGGGATTCTTCGGTGACGTTATAGTAGCCAAGACGAATCAAGGCGGTCAAAACGTAGGCACAGAAGAGCGGAATCCAATACCAATTCTTAAGCCCGATCGAAAAACCGATGGCGGCAGGAAGCACACCGAAGCAGATCAGATCCGAAAGAGAATCAATCTCAATGCCATAGCGGCGCTCTTCATCAGTGCGGTCCTTTTTGGTGCGGGCAACCTTGCCGTCAAAAAGATCGCAAAATCCCGCAAAGAGCAAGCAAAGCACCGCAAAAAGCGGTTTGCCCGTAGCGGCAAACCAAAGGCCGGACACACCCGAGATCATGCCGAGATACGTCAGCCAAACCGTATAATTGTAAAAACCTATCATGTCAGCGTTCCTTTCAAAGAGGGGCGGACGAAAGCGGAGGCAGTCAATGAGGGCCATGCGAAGAAGCATCTGCCAAAGCCAAGTTTTGCGAAGACAAACTGCACGCATATCGAAAGCTTACTTCTATTTTACACTATGTGACGCTTTTTTGCAAGGGGTTTGACAAAAATTTGTCGAAAAACTCTTTCCAAAGCGTGAAAAAAAGAGAAACGGGCACATTTTTTAGCATATACCCGTTCTTTTTTCTTTCTTTGACGAGAAATAGGGACAGAGAAAAATCGCTTGCTTCAGCCTTGGATCTCGCTTGCACCGGCTTCGCTTTTCCCTGCGGCACCGCGGCGGTGGCGGGGACGGCGTCTCGTTTTGCGGCGGTTGGCATGCTCTTCGCTTTTACGGCGGAAGGTTTCTTCATCCTCGGCCGTTGCACGCTCAACCAATTTGCGTGCACGCCAGGTTTCGTCAAAATTGCGGGAAAGCCGCCATGTAAAGAGCAGATTGCCATGCTCCTCGCAACGGCCGATCAGCTGATATTTATGCCCTCTTGTATGCAAGGGCTTGCCGTCGTTTTTCAAAACGCGCGAGCAAAGCGGACAGGTCATGGTGGCAATTTCCCGATCGCCCATCAAGGCCTCTGGAGAGGCAAAGCCCTCCTGACCGATATCCGATTCTCCGAAGCTGACGTCCTGCAAGGCACTCTGATGCGATGTCGCATATTCGCGAATGCCTCTGGCAATATCCAATTTTGCCGCCACGCGTGCCGTAAAATACGCATCGTTTAAGGCATCGTGCGCAGGCAAATCCTGCGGAAGATCGAAATAATCCATCGCATATTCAAGCGAACGCTGGCATTTCACACCGTCGGTCTGGCGATTGAAGATCACCTGCAAATCATAGACCTTATCAAGCCACGGCGAAGGAATGCGGTGCGCCCACAAATTGTCCTTTAATAGCGGAATATCGTCGGGGCCCCAGGTCAAGAACACACAGTCCTCACCGCAAAAACGGCGGAAGCGTTCAATGGCCTCGGGTAACGGACAGCCGCGATCGACCATCTCCTGCGAGATTCCTGTCAGGCGCGCAACGTGCCGCTGCATTTTCTGAAAGAATTTAGGACGGACGATCAAACTGTAGCTTCCCGCAAAGCGAAGCTGCTCATCAAGCTTGACTGCGCCGATCTGAATGACCTCTCCGCGCAAATGACCGCCAATGCGCTTTTGTACCGCAATGGCTTTTTGTAAATAAGCCTGATTCCATTCGAGATCGAGTACGATATACGTCATGCGATCAAAATCACCTTTCAAATTCACACAATCATTCAACTTATCTATTATACACTATAAAAAGGTCTATTGTCAATCTCCCGCATGAAACTTTTTCGGATTTTGTACGCCGATTGCTTTTTGCCCCTTTTCGCCGAAAAAGAGCCAAAAAACAGTTCTTTTTTGCAAAAAACTTGACAAGGGAGCGAAAATATGTTAAAATTAATGGTAATCATCTTTATATGACGTTGAAAAAACCGTTTTCCGCTCCCCTCCCTAAATCAAGCGGAACGGTGAAAGGAAAAGTATGATAGAAATTGCCATTCTGGGACTTGGCACAGTCGGCGGCGGTACGGCAGATCTGCTTGAATCGCACAAGGAGAGCATCGCGCGCCGCGTGGGCGACGAGATACACATCAAATACATTCTCGACATCAGAGAATTGCCCGAGAGCCCCTACTACGACCGCATTGTTCACGATTACAATCTCATTCTGAACGATCCCGAGGTGCAGATCGTCGCCGAAGTGATCGGCGGCTCGCACCCTGCCTATGAATTTACCTGCCAGGCATTTGATGCAGGCAAACACGTTGTTACCTCCAACAAGGAGGTTGTTGCCACCTTCGGTGACGAATTGCTCGCGCGTGCCGCCAAAAACGGCGTCCGCTATCTCTTCGAGGCCAGCGTGGGCGGCGGCGTGCCGATCATCAAGCCCTTGCAGACCGACCTTGCCGCTAACGACATTCTGGAAATCAGCGGCATCATGAACGGCACGACCAACTATATTCTCACCCGCATGTTCGGTGCAGGGATCTCCTTTGCCGAAGCGCTCGGCGAAGCCAAGGCAAAGGGCTATGCCGAGGCCGATCCCACCGCCGACGTTGACGGCATCGACGCTTGCCGCAAGATCGCCATTCTGCATGCGATCTCGTCGGGCCAGCTGATCGAGCCCGCCCGCATTCATACCGAGGGCATTTCCGCCATTCGCTCGGAGGACGTGCGCGCGGCAAGAAGCTTCGGTGCCGAGATCAAATTGCTCGGACGCACGGTTTCCTGCGAAAACAAAGACACCTTCATCATGGTTGCGCCCTTCCTGATCGACGAGGGCTGTCCGCTCGCACACGTGCACGACGTGTTCAACGGCATTCTCGTCCGCGGCTCTGCCGTCGGTGACGTCATGTTCTACGGCCGTGGCGCCGGCGCACTGCCCACCGCCTCCGCCGTTTGCTCGGATATTTTGAGCCTTGCCAAGGGCGCATCGGCCTTGCCCTTGCTCACCTTTGCGCGCACGAGCGAAGGGCCGACCGACTTCGGCTTCTTCTCCTGCCGCCGCTATCTTGCGCTTAAGAACACCGACGAAAACGCCGTGCGCGTGATCTTCGGCGCGAATACAAGCGTCACGCCCGACGAAGAATCAGACGAGCTTTGGGTGATGACCGAGGAAATGACCGAAAACGCATTCTTGCAGTCGGTATCCCGCCTTGAAAGCAGCGGTGCTTCGCTTCTTTCTCACATCCGCGTATATTAATCAAGTAAACAAAAGCCAAAGAGTGTTTTGCTCTTTGGCTTTTTCTTTTAGCTATGTTTTAGGTGCGCGCCGCCCGTGCTTCACCTCCCGACAAAGTGCCAGAAGCGCAAGGATATTCAAAAGCGTCATGGTGCCAAGCAAGCGGTCGGTCAGACCGAAGACAGTGCGGGCAGAGAAAAGGCAGCCTGCGAAAACCGCAACGCAATAAAAAAGCCTGAACAGAAAAACGGCAACGGACGAGGAAAAAAGATAGCGCATACAGCTTTCACCGTAATACCCCCAGCAAATGATGGTGGCATACGCAAAGCAAAAGATGGCAACGGCGAGCAAATAGCCCGCATTTTTGCCGTAAACCGAGGTGAAGGTATGCAAGGTCAGCTCAATAGCACCGACCTTGCCGGGAATCACGGGAAACGCGCAAAGAATGGCCAAGGCAGTGAGCGTACAAATGAAGAGGGTATCCACCGCCACCTCGAGCATGCCCATTCTTCCCTGCCGCACGGGATCAACGGATGCCCCCGACGTGACGTGCGCCATGGGTGCTGTACCGCATCCCGCCTCATTGGAAAGAAGGCCTGTGGAAAAACCGTTTCGCAAGGTGGCAGAAAGGAGAAAGCCGCCGATGCCGCCCCCTGCCGCCAGCGGCTCAAACGCGCCGTCAATCACACGGAGGAAAACCGCACCGAGCGATTCGCGATTGACGAAAATCACGCCGAGACACATGCCGATATACAAAGCACTCATCAGCGGCACCAAGCGGACGGTGGCCGCCGACACGCTCTTCACACCGCCGAAAATGACAATGCCCGCAAGAAACGCAAGCAAGACACCGTAGGCGTAAGGCGAGCCGCCAAGCACCTCCCGTGTGCACGAGATCACCGCCTCCGACTGCAAAAGACCGCCCATCCAAAGGGCAAGTGCCAAGCACAAAAGCGCGAAGATTGCGCCCGAAAGTGCGCCGATCCGTCCGCCGAGTCCGTCACGCATATAGTACATCGCGCCGCCCTGCCCGCTTTCGGTTCTGTATCGGCAGGCAAGCGTGATCTCGGCGTATTTGAGGATCATGGCCAGCAGCGCGCTCACCCACATCCAGAAAAGCGCGCCCGCGCCGCCCGTGATCAGCGCGAGTGCCACACCCGCAATATTGCCGATCCCCAAGGTGCCCGCAAGCGCCACCGAAAGCGCACGCAAGGAAGCGCCTCTTTCGCCCTTTCTGCGCTTTTCAGCCGAGCCGAAGGGTGTGCGGTGCAAATAGAGCCAAAAGAAGAGCCCCGCCGAAAACAAAAGCAAAGTAATGCCGCCCGAAAAAAGCTTCTCGATCAGATTCCAAGTCATCATACGCCGCTTTCAAAGGCCGATTCCGAATGCGTTCGCTCCGATCTTGCAAAAAGAGAATGCGCATCGGCCGTGAACCAATATAGACAAGATCAGGTTCCTACTTTGATTGTATGCAAGCAAGAGACAAAAAAGAAGGGCATGAAAATTTTACCACAAAAAGAAAAAAGCCTTTCGACAGACTTCCCTTTCATTCGATCCTCGCTTCATGGTATACTGTTTTCACCGAAGCGCGAAATTCCCGCGCAATGAAAGGAGCAAACCATGACCTACGTGATCAGCGATCTGCATGGGCATCACCATGCCTTTCTTCATATGCTCAAAGCTATTTCCTTTTGCGAGGACGATCTCCTCTTTTTAAACGGCGACATCATCGACGGCGGCGAAGCGCCCCTGCGCCTCTTGCTTGACATCAGCTACCGCACAAACGTATTCCCCGTGCTCGGCGACTGCGAATACCGCGCGAGACCAATTCTGCACGCGCTTTACGAAGGCGGCAAGCCCGTCAGCGAAGAAGAGGTGGACGAATGGCTGCGCATGGGGGGCGAAAGCACACTGCGCGAAATGGAGGCATTGCCAAGCGAGCAACGAAAAAGCGTGCTCGACTATCTTGACGATATCCCACCCTTTGAGGCGGTCACGGTCAACGACGTCAACCACATCATGGTGCACGGCGGCCTTGCCAACTTCTCCTCCTCGCGTCGGCTCGAAAGCTATAAGGTCGAGGAATTGATCACCGAAAGCGCCCCCTTCGGCCGCCGCTATTACAAGAACTCACGCATTCTCACAGGACACGTTCCCACCCACCGCCTCGATGCTTCGAAAAAGGGAAAGATCATTCGCTCGCCCTACCAGATCGCCCTCGACTGCGGTGCTTCCGACGGAATCGCGCTCGGCTGTTACTGCATGGAAAGCGGCGAGGAGTTTTACGTGCCCGTATAAGAATTACCAAAGCGCCATGTGCGCACGGTGATAAAAGGAGTAGGTGCAATTCATGGAAAGATCAAAGAGAAGAAAGACGGTCAAGGGTAAAAGAAGTGAAAAAAGCGTCTTTTGATGCAAGCGCGCAACGAAGGAAAGCAAGGGCAAAAAAACAAAGCGCATGAAAAGATAAGCCAGCACGCCCCATATCAGACCGAACGGTGCGCAGATATAAGGGCCGACGTTCCACGGCGTTTCGCGGTAATCCCACATGAGAATGCCAAAGGCAACGTCCAGCCATAAGCCGACCAGAAGCTCGCAAAGCGTGCAAGCAACCCCTGCAAGAAGAATGTAAAAAAGCGCATGTGCCAACTTTTGTTGACTGCTCCTCGGTGCAGGAAGCACAAAGGAAAAAAGCCGCATGCGCTGAGGAAGACCGAAGGAAAAATAAGTGGTCATCATACCCAGCCCATAGACGATACAAATGGGAAAGGAAAGAAAGCCGCGGTCGGCAAATCCGCGTCCGCGCGCAAGGAAAAAGACCTCTTCAAGCACCCACCCCAAAAACGAGATCAATAAAAACACCGTATACAATACGCTCACACGCGATGCGCTTTCCCCTGAGGACAGCTTCTCTTCTCTTTCGGCAATCATAAAAGGCCTCCGCTCATTTCATCTCTTCAAGTATGAAACAAGCGGAGGCCTTTTATACAAAGTAAAGGTCAACCCTTATTTTTCGGTTGCTTCCTCGGTCGGCTTTTCGGTCGATTCCTCGGTGTAGGTCACGGTGTAGTTGGATAAAAGGAACTCCTGCACGCGCTCGGCGTTCTTTTCTCCTCTGATCATTTTTTCAACGTAGCCCTCACCGTACTGCTTTTCAATTTCTTCACGCACCGATTCGGGTGTATAATTCGCGCTCGAATCCTGCTCGTTGGCGGCACTGGCCCGCTCCTTGAAAAATTCCTCGGCCTCCTTATTCACCGTTTGCTCGTCAACGCCAAGGCTGTGCTTTTTTATAAGATAGTTTGCAATCAATTCCTGCTTCACCGTCTTTTCGGCAAGCTCTGCCGCATAGTCATCAAGCTTGAAATCCTTTTTGTCAACACCAAAATAGAAGGCAGCAAAGTCATCAAGCTTATCATAGCCGTAATAGGCGCCGTAGGATTGGAAATAATAGGTGACTTCCTCCTTGAGATACTCGCTTTGTGCCTTCACTTCGCTTTCGGGCAGCTTTTTAAAGACTGCTTTGTCAAGAAGATTCTCCCATGCCTGACTTAACGTCACGTTTTTGACATTTGCATCGCGCTGGTCCTGCAGATTCTTACGAACGTATTCTCTGAAGACCTTGAGCGCATCCTCGCCCTCCTTCACCTCGATCTTCATGGTTTCGGTGACGAACTTTTCGTTCAGCTCTGCGGGAATATTCTCGCCTACGATCGATTCAACCCATACGTAGAATTTCACGGTTTTTCCCGCAAGATCAGGGGAGTTTGGATAAGGTGTGGGGAAGGTTGCATTGACCGTGCAGGGATTCAAAACCGCAATATCCACAACCGTGGCCTTCATGGACACGGTATCCTTTGTCTTGTCCGCATTGATATCGTAAACGGTATCGAAAACGCGGGTCTCGCCTGCCTTGGCACCCAGCATAACCGTGGCAAATTCATCACCGAAGGTTTTGTCCGCAAGATTTTCAAGAACGGCCGTTGCCTTCTTGGTCTTCGTTTCGCCCTTCTCAAGATAAGTCGCCTCATAGGTCACGTGAATGAGGCTGTCCGCAAGAACGGTCAAGTCAGGATCGTCGCTGACGTAGCGGAAGGTATCCTCGGGAACGATCCCGATCAGACCGTCCTCGAAGCCGTCAATGAACTGACCGCTGCCGAGCGTCAGGGGAGACGGCCGACCGAACGTCATGCTCGTACCGCCCGAAAAAGCAGTTTCCTTACCGTCCTTATCGGTGGTCACGCCTTTATAGTAAATATTGACGGTTTCGCCCTTCTTGGCTGCGCGATCGGTGATATAATTGGGCGTTCCGCTTTCGATCAAGATGCTTTGAACGGCCTCATCAATATTCTTTTCGGTCACGTACTGCGGATAGGGTGCTTCGACGGTCTGGTTGCGATAGACCTTTTCATCAAGCGTAAAATATTCGTCAAAATCGCAGTTTTCATAGTCAAAGGCAGCGGCTTCGCCCTCGGTCGGCTTTTCTTCCTTTTTCGTGCAGGAAGCTGCCAAAAGCAGCAAAGAAGCAAGCATAAAAAGTGCCGTCACGCGTTTGCAGAATGTTGCGTATTGTTTACTCGTTTTCATTTTTCAGTCCTTCATCCTTCGTTTTCGGTTATTGCAGGGCTTCGGCACGCAAGCGGTTGATCTCCTCGATCGCCGTCTGCAGCTGATTATCAATCGCATCGTCACGCAAAAAAGCGTTCACAGAAGCCGCTTCCTCGTTCAATGCAACCGTGATATGCGGCTCAATACCGATCCCCTCGTAATTATCGCCGATCGGCGGATCGTAACGCGCGGTGGAAATGGTGAAGGCCGTACCATCACGCAGATCCATCAGGGTTTGCGCCGTGCCCTTGCCGTAGGTCGTCACGCCGATCACGGTGGCCATTTCGTGATCGCGCAAAGCCGCTGTAAAGAGCTCGCCCGCACTTGCCGTATACTGATCGCAAAGCACGGTCATCGGCAAGGTCAGCTCATAGCCGTCCTTGGCAACGTAAGCGATTTCGGGCGTGTTTGACGCGTCTTCATCAAATCTGAAGCGCGCCACGGTTTTGCCGTCGGGCAAAAGATAATCAAGAACGGTGATAATGGCATTGACCTCGCCGCCCGGATTGCCGCGCAAATCAAAGACCAAGCCCTCCACGCCCTCTTCGAGCAAAGCATCTATTGCTTTTTTAAATTGCTCGGCGGTTTTTCCGTTGAACTGCTCGATTTTCACGTAGCCGATCGTAGGATCCTCCAGTAAACGATAGGTAACGCTCACGCTTTCCACCTTTTTTCTCGTCATGGTCAGCGTTTTCATTTTACCGTCACGCTTGATACCGACCGTAACGTCCGTGTCCACCTCGCCGCGAATGCGGTTGACAAGCTCGTAATAGCTGATCTCGCCAAGGCCGACACCGTCCACCGATATGATATAGTCACCGGGCAGAATCCCCGCCTCGGCCGCAGGTGTTCCCTCATAAACAGAAAGCACCTGCACGGTGTTTTCGTGCGCACGGTAGCTGACGTAAACGCCGATGCCAACAAACTCCGCATTCTGCTCGGTTTTCTGCTCGCGGTAAGCATCCTCATCGAAATAGGTGGCATACCGATCGCCCGCCGCCTGCTGATAAGAGAGGATCACGGCCGTCGTCATGGCCTCGGTATCGCTCTTATCAACGTCGGCGAAATATTCATTCATAAAATCACGAATG
>JAFVXT010000080.1 GCA_017501005.1 Clostridia bacterium | reverse complement strand
TGTGACGAGCATCGGCGATGGCGCGTTCTCGGGATGCAGTGGCTTGATTCAAAAAGAAAACGGTGTATATTACGTTGACAAATGGGTGATTGATTGTGATTCGTCTGTCACATCGGTGATTTGGCGTGATAATACAGCAGGCATTGGCGGTTCTGCGTTCGAAGATTGCGATAGTCTGACGAGCGTGACAATCCCCGATTCTGTGACGAGCATCGGCGATAGGGCGTTCAGTATTTGCAACGGCTTAACGAGCGTGACGATTGGTAATGGTGTGACGAGCATCGGCGGATCTGCGTTCTATTATTGCGATGGTCTGACGAGTATCAACTATCGTGGCACGGAAGAAGAATGGAATGTCATTACGAAAGGTTTTGATTGGGACTACAAGACCGGCTCTTATACGATCACTTACAGCTACACGGGCGAATGATTCGCCCCCGACGCAAAAACGGATTGCTTTGTGCTGAACAACCAAGAAAAAGACCGCTTTTGCCATCATTTGATGGCAAAAGCGATTCTTTTTTGTGGAACAATTATTTTACAATTGTAATTTTGAACTTCAATCCACCGCGCTGATGCGAAGAACGGGGCTATTCGTATCGCCGAAGAGGCGGACATTGAAAGCATTTTCTGTTTCAGCTGCGTTTTCAAGGTGCAAATGGGGGTATCGCCGCTCTCTTTTGCGCGAAAATAAAAGTTTCGGTCGGGGGGACTTGTATTTTTAAGGAAAAAGTTGTATAATATGATTGAATACAATGGCATAGTGTTGTCATTGATGCGAGAAATGGAGTTTTTATGAAAAAACAGTATGATGCCGTGATCGTCGGCGCGGGGTTTGCCGGCAGTGTTTGCGCGCGCGTGCTTGCCGAGGGCGGAAGAAGGGTATTGCTTCTTGACCGCCGCGATCATATCGGCGGCAATGCCTACGATGAAAAAGACGAAAGCGGGGTTCTGATCCACAAATACGGACCGCATATTTTTCACACGAATGACCGCGAGGTCTATGAATTTCTTTCGCGTTTCACCGAATGGAACGGCTATCAACACCGCGTGCTTGGGCGCGTGGGCGAGCTTTCCATGCCCATTCCCTTCAATCTCGATTCGCTTCGTATTGCCTACGGCGAAGAGGAGGCCGCTTCCTTGGAGGCGCTTTTGGTTCAAACGTACGGCAGGGATACGCAGATCACCATCGGGGCGCTTCGCTCCTCCGATGACGAGCGTTTGCGCGCGCTTGGCGAATACGTTTACGAGCATATTTTTCTTCACTATACCGCCAAGCAATGGGGCGTGCCTGCGTCCGAGGTGGATTCCTCGGTGACCTCGCGCGTGCCCGTGCGCATCGGACACGATGATCGCTATTTTGTCGATACCTACCAGGGCTTGCCGACCGATAGCTTTACCGCGCTTTTCGAGCGTATGCTCGACCATGAGAACATCACGGTCACGCTTGGCTGTGACGCGTGCGAGCGCCTCACCTTTGCAAACGGCGAGATCCTTTTCGACGGCGAGGTCTTTTTGGGCGACGTGATCTATTCGGGCATGCCCGACGAGCTTTTCGGCTACAAGTACGGCCGCTTGCCCTACCGTTCGCTTGATTTTGAATTCAAAACGCTTGACATGGACGATTTTCAGGGCTACGGCACGGTCAATTACACCATGCACGAGCCGTATACGCGCATTACCGAATTCAAGCATATGACGGGGCAGAGGATTGAAGGGAAGACAACGGTGCTTTACGAATATCCCCGCTCTTACGAGGCAAAGGAGGGACAGATCCCCTATTATGCCATTCTGAATCCCGAGAATCTTGCGCTTCACGCACGCTACCGCGAGGAGGCGGCGCTTTATCCGCGCCTGCGCTTGCTCGGACGGCTTGCCGAATACAAGTATTACAATATGGACGCGATCACGGGCGAAGCACTGCGCTTTGCACGTTCGATTCTTTGATGAAACGAAAGGAAAGACTATGGAAGCAAAGTTTTTGATGACGGTTGCCGTACCGTGCTATAATTCCGAAGCCTACATGAAGCACTGCATCGATACTCTTCTCGCCTCGGCCGACGACGTGGAGCTGATTCTCGTCAACGACGGCTCGAAGGACGGCACGGGTGCGATCATCGACGATTATGCCGCGCGTTATCCCGAGCGCGTTGTGGCTATCCACCAGGAAAACGGCGGTCACGGCGAGGGCGTCAACCAGGGCATTCGCCATGCACGCGGCCTTTACTACAAGGTGGTGGACTCGGACGACTGGGTAAACGAGGAGGCCTTTGCGCGCTTGCTCGACCGCTTGCGCCGCTTGCGTGACGAGGGCACGGTGCTTGATATGGCGGTGGCCAATTACGTTTACGAGCATTCGGCAGACAACACCACGCACGTTGTGCACTACAAAAACGTTTTCCCCGTTGACCGCGTATGCACGTGGGAGGAGTGCGGGCGTTTTCATATCTGGCAGTATCTGATGATGCATTCGCTCTATTTCCGCACCGAGCTTCTGCGCGAGAGCGGACTTGAATTGCCGAAGCATACCTTTTACGTAGACAATCTCTATATTTACGTGCCGCTTGCTTACGTGAAAACGCTGATCTATCTCGATGAAGATATTTACCGCTATTTCATCGGCAGAGAAGGGCAGTCGGTCAATGAAGCGGTGATGATTCGCCGTATCGATCAGCAGCGTCTGGTGACACAGCTTGCCGCGCGTGCACACAATCTGACCGAGATCAAAAAGACCGTACCGAAGCCGCTTTATCTCGCCATGAAGCACGAATTGAAGCTGCTTTTCGTCATCACGGCGGCCTTTACCTATATGACGCACGATAAGGAAAAGACGGAGGTTTTCTATGCCCTTTTGCGTGAATATAAGCAACTTGATCCGCGCTCTTACCGCGCCATTCGCTTCGGCACGCTTCTTTGCCCCTGCGTTTGCTATACGCCGATCGGTAAGGGCGTGGTGATCGCGGTCTACCGTCTGATGAAAAAGATTATCAAATACGGATAAGAAGGACTGCTCAAAAGAAAATGATCAAAGCATGTGTTTTTGATTTGGACGGCACGTTACTCAACACCTTGCCGACCATTGCGCATTACGCGAACCGTGCGCTTGCGCGTTATGGGATCGCGCCGTACAAGGTCGAAGATTACCCTGCCTTCGTCGGCAACGGCTCGCGCGAGCTTTTGCGCCGTGCGCTTGCGGGGCGTGAGGCAGAGGGTATTGATTTCGAGCAATTTCATGCCGAATACGTGCAGGATTATGACAGTGCCCCCTCTTATATGACGCGCCCTTACGAGGGCATTGACGAGCTTTTGTCGCTTTTGCGTGAAAAGGGGTGCCGTCTGGCCGTGCTTTCCAATAAGCCCGATACGTCGATTCAGCTTCTGGTTGAAGAATTTTTCCCTGCAAGGTTCGACCTTGTGCGCGGTGCGCGAGAGGGCGTGCCCCTCAAGCCGTCGCCCGATGCACTTTATGACATTCTCGAATGTCTTGGCGTCACCCCCGACGAATGCTTTTACGTCGGCGACGGCATACCCGATATGCGCATTGCAAGGGCGGCTGCCGTTCGCGTGGGCGTGGCGGCGCTTTGGGGCTTTACTTCGCCCGATCTCCTTCTTGCGGAGGGCGGGGTTGGTGCGCACACACCGAAGGAAGCAGGCGAAATCTTTTTGCGGTCGCTATGATGAATGATGATGAATAAAGAACAGGAAAAGCTGCCGCTTCCTTTGCTTTTTCGGCAGGAAGCGAATGAATCGCTTTTGGCATTTTGCCGTGAGTCTGCGCGCGATCTGCCTTGGCGTCGGTCTGTGACACCCTACCGCGTGTGGATCTCGGAGATCATGCTCCAGCAAACGCGTGCCGAGGTTGTCCGTCGGTATTACGACAGATTCCTTGCGGAGCTGCCCACCCCCCGCGCGCTTGCCGAGGCCTCGGACGATCGGCTGGCAAAGCTCTGGGAGGGGCTCGGCTATTACCGCCGTGCCTCGCTGATGAAGCGTGCGGCCTGCGTGATCGTTGAAAAGCACGGCGGCGAGCTGCCGCGTGACTATGCCTCCTTGCGTGCCCTGCCCGGCTTTGGCGACTATACGGCGGCGGCCGTGGCCTCTTTTGCTTACGGCTTGCGTGCGGCGGCCGTTGACGGCAACCTTTTGCGCGTGCTTGCCCGCCTTTTCCGTGTGGAGGAAAACGTATTGTCTTCAAAGACAGCCAAGACGCTTCGTGAGATCGCTTATCGGATGCTGCCCGATGCCAAGGACGGCACAAGCGGCGGCGAACGCTATCTTTACGACGGCTATGCGGCGGCCGAATGGAACCAGGCCATGATGGAGCTTGGCGCGCAGATCTGCTTGCCGAATACGCAACCGAAATGCGAAAAATGCCCCTTGTCGGCTTATTGCATTGCCTGTGCCGAGGGGTGTGCCGAGCGTTTGCCGATCCGCGAAAGCACTCTCAAGCGCAAGGAAGAGGCAAGGACTGTTTTGCGCGTGACAGACGGCGAACGGTATCTTTTGCACCGCCGCGCGGAAAAGGGCTTGCTTGCGGGACTTTTTGAATTTCCGAACAAAGAGGGCACGCTTTCAGAAGATGAGGCGAAAAAAGCCGTCGAAGAGATGGGCTTTTCGGTGAAATCCTTGCGTGCACTTGCCCCCGCCCGCCACGTTTTCACGCATCTTACCTGGCATCTTTCGGGCTATGAGGTGACGGTGCCGCCGATTGACCGTGCGGCCCTGCCCGAGGATTTTTTTGCACCGACAAAAGAAGAGCTTTACCGCGATTATTCGATTCCCGGTGCGTTTGGCGCCTATAAACCCTGACTTTTTTTGATCGGGCATTTTGCCCGACCATGATACTTTCCGATAAGAAAGGAATATTCTTATGAAAGAGATTCTTCGCGTTGCCACAGCCGTTCCGCGCGTAGCGGTCGGCCACGTTGTCTACAATGAAGAGAAAATTGCCGAGAAGATCAGAGAAGCCGCCGAGGACGGCGTGCGCATTCTCGTCTTTCCCGAATGCGCGCTGACAGGCTATAGCTGCGGCGATCTCTATTTTCAGGAGAGATTGCAGAGCGAGGCAAAGGCGGCACTTCTGCGCCTTTCGGGTATCGTGCCCGAGAACATGCTGGTGGCTGTCGGCACGCCGCTTTCCATTGACGGCGCGCTTTATAACGTGGCGGTCTGGCTTTCAAAGGACAAGCCCGTGGCCATCGTTCCGAAGGCCTTTTTGCCTAACTACCGTGAGCACGCCGAGCGCCGTTACTTTACCCCTGCCTCTCAACTGAAAAGGGAGAGCGTCAGATTGGGGGATTTCACGGTGCCGTGCGGTGCGCTTTTGCTTGAAAGCGAGGACGGCGTTGTGATCGGCACGGAGATCTGCGAGGACCTCTGGGCACCGATCCCCCCCTCCTCGCGTCAGGCACTTTCGGGCGCGACCGTGCTTTGTAATCTTTGCGCTTGCAATGAAACCGTGGGCAGACGCGCGCTTTTGCGCTCTATGATCACCGAGCAGTCAAGACGGACGGTTGCCGCCTATCTGTTTGCTTCGGCGGGCTGGCACGAATCTACCTCCGACCTGCTTTACGCCGGCTATAGCGCGATCGCCCAGAATGGCAAGATGGTTTGCGAGAACAAAGCCTATATTTCGGACGGCACGCTGCTCGTCACCGATCTCGATATGGGACGCACCTTCTGTGACCGCCGAGTCAACCGCACCTTCGGGGAAGCGGCGGCAGAGGAAAAGACCTCTTATGCACGCGTTTTCGTGGACGGTGTACGCCTTTTCCTTGACGGTGCGCCGAAGTATCTTTCCGTTTCGCCAACCCCCTTTATTCCGCGTGATCCTGAAAAGCGCGCTGCCGCCTGCCGTGATATTTTTGAATTGCAAGCGCATGCGCTTGCACGCCGCCTGGAGATCACGGGCGGACGGCTGGTGATCGGCGTTTCGGGCGGCCTTGATTCGACGCTTGCCTTGCTGGTTGCCGCACGCAGTATGGATATTCTTTCCTTGCCTCATGACAATATCTACGCCCTGACCTTGCCTTGCTTCGGCACGACCGACACCACGCGCTCAAACGCGTGGGCTCTGATGCGCGCGCTCGGTGTGCATGCCGAGGAGATCCGCATTGCCGAGAGCGTCAAGCGTCATTTTGCCGACATCGGTCACGATCCCGACGTGCATGACGTGACCTATGAAAACAGCCAGGCGCGTGAGCGCACGCAGGTGCTTATGGACTATGCCAACCGCGTGGGCGCGATCGTGCTCGGCACGGGCGATCTTTCCGAGCTGGCACTCGGCTGGTGCACGTATAACGCCGACCATATGAGCATGTACGGCGTCAATGCGGGGGTGCCCAAAACCCTGATCGCGCCCATGCTTGAAACGCTCTCCGAGGACGGACGCTACGCGCATATGAAGGATATTCTCACGGCGGTTGTCAATACCCCTGTCAGCCCCGAGCTTCTGCCTCCCGACACGGACGGAAAAATTGCGCAGAGGACCGAGGATCTTGTCGGTCCGTACAGACTGCATGATTTTTTTATTTACTATGCCGTGCGTTACGGCTACGAGCCGAAGAAAATTGCGGCCCTGGCCCATCTTGCCTTTGCGGGCGAATTTTCGGACGAGGTGATTCACCGCTGGCTTGAAAGCTTCTACCGTCGCTTCTTTACCCAGCAGTTCAAGCGCAACTGCTTGCCTGACGGTGTGAAGGTCGGCAGCATCGGCTTTTCGCCGCGCGGTGACCTGCAGATGCCCGCCGATGCCTCGAGCGCCCTCTGGCTTGCGGCACTTTCAGAGGAAGAGTGATGAGCGACAGAAGGCCTCGTCTTGACCGCCCGATTCTGGTCGAAGGGAAGTACGATAAGATCAAGCTCGATTCGCTTTTTGACGGCCTGATTCTGACGTGTGAGGGATTTTCTCTCTTCCGTCGGCAGGATAAGCAAGCATTTTTGCGCCGTCTGGCCGATGAAAAAGGGTTGATCGTCCTCACCGATTCGGACGGCGGCGGTACACAGATCCGTTCTTTTCTGCGCGGAATTTTGCCAAAGGAGAAGGTCATTCATCTGTATATTCCACAAATTGAGGGAAAGGAAGCGCGCAAAAAAACGGCCTCGCGCGCGGGCACACTCGGTGTGGAGGGTATGGACGGAGCGCTTTTGCGCCGCTTGCTTGCGCCTTATACCGAGGGAGAAGCGGAAAGTATCACGCCTTCCTACGAAGCCGTGACGAAGGCCATGCTCTACGCAGACGGCCTTTCGGGTAAGTGCGATTCGGCCGAGCGCCGTGCGGCGCTTTGTCTTGCGCTTGGCTTGCCCGCTGACCTTTCGGCCAATGCCCTTCTTGAGATATTGAATCTGCTTGGCGGTGCGGCGTTTTACAGACGCGCTATAGCAAAAGTCGGTTTTTCCGGAGATTTTTAAAAACAGTGCCCGAAATTCATCTGCCGGTTGAGTTTCGGGCACCCTGTTTCTTTTTAAAAATATTTTAAGAAATTTTTGAAAAACACTTGACAAAGTGAAATGAATCGTGTATAATGCCTATGTTGATCCTAAGACAGCAGGTTCCCGTAAAAGTGTCAAGCACCATCCTGCCGAGGAAAAGACAAGGAAAATATCGGCCATTTGTGCCGTTTTTGATATGTCCTTTCTCGAGTGGTGGCTGACATCACGGGGAAAGGTTTTTTTAGTTCTTTACTCAAATTTCATACGGAGGTGAAAACATGCCGAGTCAGAAAATTCTGGAAAGCAAGCAGGAAGCAGTACGTGCTCTTGCCGAAAAGATGAAGAATGCGACATCCGGCGTTCTCGTAAAATACGAGGGCATTACGGTGGAAGATGACACCAAGCTCCGCGCTGATCTGCGTAAAGCAGGCGTTGAGTACTGTGTTATGAAGAACACCCTCACGGGCAGAGCCTGTGATGAAGTCGGATACACTGCAATGAAGGAGCACCTGAGCGGAATGACCGCCATTGCGATCAGTGTTGAGGATCCTGTTGCTCCCGCCAAGATTTTGAAGGAATATGCCGAGAAGATCGAGTCCTTTGAAATCAAAGCAGGCTTTCTTGACGGTGAAGTGCTCGACGCCAATGGCGTCAACGCTCTTGCTGCAATTCCGTCGAAGGAGCAGCTCATCTGCAAGATGCTGGGCAGCTTGATGTCGCCGCTTTACGGCTTTGCTTATGTATTGCAGGCGAAGATCGACAAGGAAGAAGGCGGAGAGACCGCCGAAGAAGCTCCCGCGGAAGCTCCCGCAGAAGCGTAACGCATAAACGCGTTGCGTAGCGTCGTCCGCGAACAAAACATGAAACAAAAAACGATTGATTAAAAATACGGAGGTATTTGAACCATGGCAAACGAAAAGACCACTCAGATCCTTGACCTTGTGAAAGGTCTTACCATTCTTGAACTCGCAGATCTCGTAAAGGCTCTCGAAGAGGAGTTCGGCGTTAGCGCAGCTCCCGTTGCAGCAGCTCCCGCAGCAGGCGCAGCAGCTCCCGCAGCAGAAGAGAAGACCGAATTCGACGTTATCCTGAAGGCAGCAGGCGCAGCGAAGCTGAACGTTATCAAGGCTGTCCGCGAAATCACCGGCCTCGGCTTGAAGGAAGCAAAGGATATGGTTGAAAGCGCACCTAAGGCTGTGAAGGAAGGCGTTTCCAAGGACGAAGCAGACAAGATCGCTGAACAGCTCAAGGCTGCAGGCGCAGAAGTCGAAGTTAAATAAGTTTTCTATCCGTAAAAATAGGGAACGCTGTTTTTCGCACACGCGAAAACCTGGATCAGAAGGGGCAGCTGCCATTTGGCAGCTGCCCTTTTACTTTTGAAAAGTTTTCGCATTCGACACAAAATACTTGACTTTATTTTGAAAAATGGATATACTATAGATATCAAAGTGAACGAAAGAGAATCGCTGTGAAACACACAAGATTTTATAGAATCCTTTTCTTTTTTTGCGCCTGCCTTCTGCTTTTTGCGCTTTCGGCGTGCAGTGATGACGAAAAGCCGACCGAAACGGAAAGCGAAAGCGAGAGTGAAAGCGCCTCTGTGACCGACGAGCCGACCGAGCTGCCGACGGAGGAAGAGAATACGGAACCCAAAAAGCGCGTGGCCTTTACCTTTGACGATGGGCCGCACCCTGCGTATACCAAGCGGATCGTCGACTGTGCGCGCGCGCACGGCGGCCGCGTCACCTTCTTTGTGGTGGGCTATATGCTCAATCGCAGCCAAGACCACGCAGATGCCTTTTTGTATGCGCTCGATGCCGATTGCGAGGTCGGTCTGCACGGCTTTTCTCATATCAATTATGATGAGTGTGACGAAGAAACCTTTCTTTCCGAGCTTTCCCGAACGCTTGATGCGGCGAAGAGAATCGCACCCGATTTCAAAACGGCTTTGATGCGCCCCGTCGGCGGCAGAATTCCTGAGGAGTACGTGAAGATCTGCCCTTATGCCGTAGTGAAATGGAACGTGGATACGCGTGACTGGGAACGTCACGGCGGCGCGAGCGAGCAGGAGCGGGAGGAAGAGATCCGGGCCATCGTTGACGAAATCGTCAAGAGTGCCAAGGACGGTTCGATCATTCTCATGCACGATCTTTATGAAAATACCGCCATTGCCTTCGAGCGTGCGGCGGAGATTCTTGCCTCCGAGGGATATGAGTTTGTCACAGTGTCCGAGCTTCTTGGCGAGGATTTGCAGGCAGGGAAGATCTTTTCAAAGGGCAAGCCGATCGAGGCTATGCAAACGGGAAAAAACAAATAAAAAGAAGATGAGCATCTTCCGGTTGACTTTTGCTCGTTCGTTTGTTTTGTCAGCTGCTTTTCAAGAAAAAGCTTTGCCGCCGTCGGCGCGGTCCTCTCGATCTTCGCGCTCGGAAAGTATTCGAGCTTTATAGAAGGGGAAGAGTGACTGATATAATCACTAAAAATTCTTAGTAGTAAGAGGGACACCGTTTGAAAAACGGTGTCCCTCTTACCATTTGTGATAGAGCTCGCTCGTTATGCCCAGTGCATGGACGAGGGCTTGGGATCGCGGATGATGGATTCGCGCAGGAATTCGACTGCGTGCGAGAGTCCTTCGTCGGTGGTCATCAGGCTATCCTCGTGCTCGATGCTCATGACCTTATCGTAGCCGGTCAGGCGGAGGTTCGAGATGAGGTCGCGCCAGTACTGCAAGCCGTTGCCGTAGCCGACCGAACGGAAGATCCATGCGCGGTGCAGCTCGTCGCCATAGTGCTTGGTATCAAGCACGCCGTTCTTGGCGGTGTTGTAGTGGTCGATCTCGGTGTCCTTTGCGTGGACGTGGTAGATCGCGCCCTCAAGTTCACGGATGGCGGCAACGGGATCGATGCCCTGCCAGATGAGGTGCGAGGGGTCGAAGTTTGCGCCGATTGTGGGGCCGACTGCCTTGCGCAGGCGGAGCAGGGTTTCGGGGTTGTATACGCAGAAGCCGGGGTGCATTTCAAATGCGATCTTGGTCACGCCGTGTTCCTTTGCGAATGCGGCGGTCTTCTTCCAGTAGGGGATCAGCACCTTTTTCCACTGGTATTCAAGAATGGCGCCGAAGTCCTCGGGCCAGGGGCAGGTCACCCAGTTCGGAGTCTTGTCGCGGGAAGAGCCGCCGGGGCAGCCCGAGAAGGTGATGACAGTGTCAATGCCGAGCTTTTCAGCCAGGAGAACCGCATCAACGAAATCCTCGTGGAATGCGTTTGCAATGGCCTTGTCGGGGTGAACGGCGTTGCCGTGCACGGAAAGCGCGCAGATCTCAATGCCGTGACGTGCGAAGGTTGCCTTATAGTCAGCCAAGGCCTTCTCATCGTTGAGGAGCTTCTTCGGGTCGCAGTGTGCCTTGCCGGGATAGCCGCCGCAGCCGATCTCTACGCATTCGATGCCCAGCTTTTCGAATTTGGTCAGTGCCTCGTCAAGGGTGAGGTCGCCGAACAGGTTGGTCAGTACACTCAGTTTCATAATTCATATATCCTTTCAATTTAATAATAACGATGTTGTTACGGGATCAGGCGTTCCACGTCGCGGGGGAAGAGGGTTGCGAGACGAATGTTGTCGAGCTTCAGAAGCTTCATGGTGAAGCGCTCGAGACCGATACCGAGACCGCCGTGCGGAGGAATGCCGTACTTGTGGATCATGAGGTAGGATTCAAAGAGCGAGGTATCCATGCCCAAGCGGTTCATCTTGGCGATCTGCATATCGTAATCGTGGATACGCTGGCCGCCCGTGGTGATCTCGCTGCCGTTCAGGAGCAGGTCGAAGGAGCAGGTGTAGTTGGGATCCTCGGGATCGTCCATCGTGTAGAAGGGACGCTTCTTTGTCGGATAGTGGGTGACGAAGACGAGCTCGCTGCCGTATTTCTTCTTGAAGAGATCGCCGATCAGCTTTTCCTCTTCCGGCTCAAGGTCAAATTCCGAACGGAACTCGCGCTTGTACTGCTTGGCAACCATTTCCTTCGCTTCGCTGAAGCGGACGCGCGGAATGGTATCGAAGGTGGGGAGCTTGACGTTCAGAAGGGCAAGCTCGGGGGCACAATTTTCGGTGACGTAATCGAAAACGCAACGGAGCGCGCGTGCTTCGGTCAGCATGATATCCTCGAAGGAATTAATGTAGCCCATTTCGATATCGATGCCCTGGAACTCGGTGATGTGGCGGTTGGTGTGGCTCTTTTCGGCACGGAACACGGGGCCCATGACGAAGACCTTTTCAAAAACGCCGACCATCATCTGCTTGTAGGTCTGCGGGCTCTGGTTCAGAAATGCGTTCTGACCGAAATAGTCCACGCTGAACATATCGGCACCGCCCTCGGCACCTGCGGACACGATCTTCGGGGGCACGATTTCGGTGAAATCGTTCTCTGCAAAGAATTTGCGGAAGCCTGCTTGAATGGCGGCGCTGATCTTGAAGACCGCACGCTCGGAGGGATTGCGAAGCGAAAGCGGACGGTAGTCGAGCTTCATGTCAAGGCCGAGGTCAAGCTTTGCCTTGTTGAGAACGAAGGGAATTTCAAATCTGGGGGAGGTGATGATTTCGCAGGAGCGAATGCTGAAGTCATAGCCGATCTTCGAGCGCTCCTCCACGATCAGCACGCCGTTCAAGCGAACGTAATCGCCTTCCTTGATCGCGGCGAGCTCGAAATCGGTTTTGGAGGGCTCGTACACGCATTGGAAAAGACGGCGGGCAGTGCGCAAAATGACGAAAGCAAAGTCGCTCATTTCGCGGATTCTGTGGATGCAGCCTGTGACGGTGACGGTCGTGCCGTCGGGAATCTCGCGCTTTTCAAGCTTTGCATAAAGCTCTTCAAATTCGTTGAAGTTCCGCTCGGAGTGAATATCAATGTATTCCATATTGTCAAAAATCTCCTTGATTTTGTTTTCTCTTGTTATTGTAGCATTAAAGCGGCGACTTGTCAAGAATTTTCGTCAGGTAATAATGCTTTTTTCAAATAAGGGGCAAGCATTTCCCATGCTTTTTCCGCATCTTCGGCCTTGATCGTACAGCCTGCCGCCAGCTTGTGGCCGCCGCCGCCGAATTGCGCGGCAATGCTCGCCACGTCAGCTTGGTTTGCACGGAGTGAGACCTTGAAGCTTTGCGCCTTGCTTTCCTTGAGCACGGCGGCGATTTTTGCCGTGCGCAACGAGCGGACGATATCCACGGCCGTTTCAAATGCGTCAAGCGGCAGACCTTCCTTTTCACGCATGGAGAGCGTGATGGCGGCGTAAGCGAGCGCACCGTCACACTCGGTTCTGATCGAGCTGATGACCATGGCCTCGGCGCGCAGCTCGCTTTCGCTGTGCGAGGCGAAGAGCAGCCGATTGATCGCCGCCGCATCCACGCCGCGCTCGTGAAGACTTGCGGCGATGCGGTGAGTGTCTGCCGTTGTGTTGGCAAAGCGGAAGCCGCCTGTATCCGAGGAGATCGATGCGTAAAGACAGGTGAGCGTTTCTTTTGAAAGCGAGGGGATCTTGCCCGCCCCTTCAAGGTACGTCAAAAGCGCGAAAACGATCTCTCCTGCCGCCGCCGCATCGGGGGCAATGAGCGTATCGGCAAATCTCTCGCCGCGCTCGTGATGGTCGATCTGCAAGCGGGGAGCAAGCTCGCCCGTCAGAATCTCGCGCAGCGAGCCGAGCTGGGCGGGGGAGGCGACGTCAACGGCCAAGGTCTCGCGGCCCTTTTCGGGCGTGCCGACCGTCAGCCCTTCGGTCAGAAAGCAAAGCCGCTCGGGGATCGGATCATCGCAAAGCAGGATCGGCTCCTTGCCGATCGAAAGAAGGGCGCGGGCAAGTGCCGCGGCAGAGCCGACGGTATCGCCGTCGGGGTGAACGTGCATCACGATCTGCGGCCTTTCCATGGCAAGCAGTCGCTCGGCACATTCCTCTAATGATATTTTCTGAAATTCACTCATGTCTCTTCTCCTGAGTCCTCCGACGGCGCGTTTTCCTTGCGCTCGTCCTCGATCTGCTTGAGAAGCGAGGCAATGCGCGAGCCGTGCTCAAGAGATTGGTCGTGCACAAAGAAGAGCTCGGGCGTCAGACGTAAATTCAAGGTGACAGCAAGATGACGGCGCAAAACACCGCTTGCCTTCTTGAGGCCCTCAGCCACTTCCTTGGCATCGTCCATGGTTGAAAAATAAACTCTGGCCTGCTTCAGGTCGGGGGTGACCTCCGCACGCGTGATGCTGATCAACGCGCCGTTCACGCGCGGATCGCGGACTTCGCTGAGCGCGATCGAAAGCTCGTTTGCCACGGCCTCGTTCAATCTGCCTTGTCTGTATTTTGCCATATATTTTTGAATCCTTTCTTTTTGGTGCGCGATCAGTATCTTTCAATATCGATCTTGCAGATGGGGGCGTCAAAGCGTTCGCCGAGAAAAATAGAAGCGACGTCGCGGAAGTTTTCTGGGTTGTCGCTGACGTAGCAGGTCAAGGAGCCGTGTCCTTCAAGCGAATGGGCGGGCGCGGCCTCGGAAAGCGCAAGGGCAGCCTCACGGCCGCTGTTGATAAGCGTGACGTCGGGAAGCGTGCGCTTAATCGATTCGGCAATGATGGGGAAGTGCGTACAGCCGAGGATCAGGGTGTCCGCGCCGAAAGCACCGATGGGGGCAAGATAACGGCGTGCCACCTCGAGCGTGACGACGTCGTCCGCTTGAATAAAACCGTTTTCCACAAGCGGCACGAACAGTGGGCAGGCCTCACCGATGGCCTTGACATCGGGGGAGATGCGTGCAAGGGCGCGCTCGAAAGCACCGCTTTTGATGGTTGCGCCCGTACCGATCACGCCGATGCGGCCGTTTTTGGTGGCGGCGGCTGCCGCTTTGGCGGTTGGCTCAACCACGCCGATGAGCGGAATGTGGCAGAAGGAGCGCAGGCTTTCCAGCGCGACCGAGCTGACAGTACCGCAGGCGGCGAGCGCCGCATCCACGCGCATTTCTGCCATGAAATGCATGATCTGCGTGGCATAGCGGACGATGGTGTCGTTTGAGCGCGAGCCGTAGGGGACACGCCCCGTATCGCCAAAATAAATGAAATCGGCGTTCGGCATGATGCGGCGTGCTTCACGAAGCGCAGTCAAGCCGCCGAGACCGCTGTCAAAAATACCGATCATAAAAGTGCCTCCTCTATCAAAGCATTGACCAAACTGTCAAAGGATACTCCGCCCGCCTCTGCCAATTTCGGGTACATGCTGATCGAGGTGAAGCCGGGCAGGGTGTTGATCTCATTGAAAATAATGCGCTCGTCTGCCGTCACGAAGAAGTCCACGCGTGAAAGGTGGCGCGCGCCGATCGCGCGGAAAATGCGTGCGGCATAATCGCGCACGGTGTCAAGTGCTTCGGCACTGATGCGTGCGGGAATGTAATAGTTTGCCGTATCGTTTTTATATTTGGTGTCGTAATCGTAAAAATCGGCACAGGGCTCGATCTCGCCCGGCGCAAAGACGGTCAAAGCACCGTTCTTTTCAAGAACGGCCGTCTCCACCTCGCGTGCGACCACAAATTCTTCCACGAGAATCTTGACATCGACCTTGGCGGCTTCCGTCAAAGCAAGGGCAAGCGAGGCACGGTCATCAGCGCGGAATGCACCGACGGAGCTGCCCGAATTGACCGCCTTGACAAAGACGGGGTAGGAGGGGAAGCGCTCTTCGATTTTTTGAATGGCGGCATCGAGGTCGGCACAAAGCACATCGCGCGTGAAAAGAAGCCAAGCGGCCACGGGAATGCCCTGCGCCTCGGCAATCATTTTCGTCACGGCTTTGTCCATGCCGAATGCGGAAGCGGCACAGCCGCATCCCACGTACGGAATGCCGATCAGGTCAAGGAGTCCTTGCAGACGGCCGTCCTCGCAGGTCTGACCGTGCAGAATGGGCAGAAAGAGGTCGGGGGTGATGTCAAGGCCGCTTTCGGTATGAAGCGCACCGTGCGGTGCGAGCGTGATTCTTACGCGCGAGAGCTTATCTGTCTCGGCTTGCCACTCGCCGCTTTCGATGAGGGCGGGATCGCCTTGGTAATCAAGCCAGTCACCGTCACGGGTGATGCCGATCAGAATCGGGGTGCAGTCGGCGGGCA
>JAFVXT010000079.1 GCA_017501005.1 Clostridia bacterium | reverse complement strand
CTCCGGTCTGCCTATCCGAACACCTTTTGCCTTTGCGTTCGCCATTCCCGACTTTACTCGTTCTCGTATCATGCCAAGTTCGAGTTCCGCGAATACGCCCGACATTTGGATGAATGCGTTTGACATAGGGTCAAGTCTGCCTTGCGTGCAGTCCACCGTTACGCTCCCCACGATGACGAGTTTAATTTTCTTCTGCTTGACAATTTCGATAATTTCGCATAGTTGCTTGGTGCTTCGTGCCAGTCGCGGCACTTCAAGCGCGATGACGGTATCGCCTTCCTTGATAACTTCGAAAAGCGCCAACTGTTTTTGCTTGACGGCACGAATGAACGTCTCTTGAAATATTACAGGGAGAATATTGAAAAATATAAAGCTAGCCCCTTCAAAAAAGCGTTAACGATGAAAAGAAAAAGTACCTCCTTTGATGTATAGTCATGGCCACCGGCACGGCCGGTGGCCAGGACTACTCCTTTTTTGAGCATGATGCAAAAAAATTGAAAATATTGTCAATTTCTCTTGACAAGCGTCGGGACAAGCAGTATAATATGTGTGTTAAACTGAATAGAGCTAAATGAAATCAGCAGGAGATATAAGGCTGAAGCCTTGGCAAAGCCTTTCCAAAGGGGTCATACTCTCGGGTGCCGAAAATTCGGTGAGGACTGCTGACGGATAGCAATCTGGAGAAGTCCGCTCTGCGCGGATGCCGAAGGGGCAAGAGCTAACGCTACAATCTCTCAGGCAAAAGGACAGATCGACCGACACATTTAGGCGAAATTGAAAATGACAAAAAGTCGTTAAAGACTTGCGTTGGATCAAGCAAGGCGAAAGATGAGCTTATTGAGCTTATAAGGTTGAAATTCTGCGAATTTCATCAATATGATTTTGCCGTCATTTTCTATTCGCGTTTTCCGACCTCGACGTACTTTTGTACGCCTATCGGTCGGAAGAACACGAATTTTCACACTAACTGTGTCAGGCCTTTTATACAGGTCTTCTTTTTCACCGCTATCCGAAAAGATAGCGGTGTTTTTGTTTTATTCGGTTGGCAAATTTTTATAGGAGGTTCATGGCTCATGAACAAAATTTTAGACACGATCGCAAGTGTCAACGGTGAGATCAACAGTGTGGTCTGGGGGATGTTCGGTTTGATTCTTCTGATCGGCACCGGCATCATCGTCACCTCGCTCACCAAGTTTTTCCAGGTTTCGCACATCGGTCTTTGGTTCAAGCATACGCTCGGCAGCTTGTTCCATAAGGACGTCATCAAGCACACGAAGGAGAAGGGTGCGATTTCTCCCTTCCAGGCTCTGTGTACTGCGCTTGCCGCCACGGTCGGTACCGGTAATATCGCCGGTGTTGCCGCCGCGATCTGCATCGGCGGTGCTGGTGCCGTGTTCTGGATGTGGGTGGCCGCATTCTTCGGTATGATGACCAACTATGCCGAAAACGTGCTCGGCATCTATTTCCGTCGCAAGAATGAAAAGGGCGAATGGTCGGGCGGTGCCATGTATTATTTGCAGGACGGTCTCGGCAAGAAAAAGGGCATGAAGTACGTCGGTAAGTTCCTTGCAGGCCTTTTCTGTATCTTTGCCATGCTCGCTTCCTTCGGTATCGGAAGCATGGGCCAGGTCAATAAGATTGTGGCCAACGTCGCATCGGCTTTTGACGTATCCGCGCTTTCTTCGGTTGAGGTCTTCTCGGGCGTTTCGCTTTATAACATCATTCTTGGCGCACTCCTTATGGCGCTGACCGCTTTGATCACCCTCGGCGGCCTTAAGAGAATCGCGAACGTTGCGGAAAAGATCGT
>JAFVXT010000078.1 GCA_017501005.1 Clostridia bacterium | reverse complement strand
TATTTTATACAGTATACCATAAAGCGCGCTTTTTGTCAACGGGTTAAAAAAAATATTTGCTATGACCGTCACCTTTTTAAAGAGCAAAAAATCTTTTCCGAAAAATGTTGACAACCTCTCTTCCTTGTGCTATAATACTTCTGTATTAGGGAGATTCCGCCGATCGGTGACGGCGTAATCTCATTTTTGTTTTTTATCACGCACGAGCATCTGCGAGTGCATATCACGCCGCGTTAGCGGTATATCACGCACGAGCTCTGCGAGTGCATATCACTCGCGCCGCAGGCGCGAATATCACGCCGCGCAAGGCGCGGCATCAGCGGGGGGGCTTCATGAAAATCATTCACCGTTTGCTTGACGGCGCGTCGCCGTCGGCTTCGGTCATCATTGCGGTCGCGTTCATGCTGATCTTTGGATTTCTCATGACGCGCATCACCAAAAAGCTGAAATTGCCGAACGTCACGGCATACATACTGGTCGGTATCCTGATCGGGCCGTTCGTCCTCGACCTCGTGCCGGCAACGGTCATCGAAGGCATGGATTTTCTGTCCGACATTGCCGTTGCGCTGATTGCCTTTTCAACCGGCGAATTTTTCCGCGTGTCCATGCTGCGGAGAAACGGCGCAAAGGCGGTTCTGATTGCCATGGCGGAGGCCGCGGCCGCTGCTCTGCTCGTCTTTTTGCTCACGCACTTCGTCCTCGGCTTGCGCCCCGAGATCTCGGCGGTGCTCACCGCGCTTGCCGCCATCACCGCCCCGACCTCGACCATGATGATCATTCGGCAGACGGGTGCGAAGGGTGAGTTTGTCGATACGCTTCTGCCCGCCATTGCCCTCGACGAGCTGATCGGTCTGCTCGGCTACAGTGCGGCGGTCTCCTTCGCGCTCATGCGTGTCTCCAGCCGGTCCTTCGGCGTGATGACCGTGCTCTTCCCCATTCTTTCAAACCTTGCCTCGCTGTTGCTCGGCGGTATCTTCGGCGCTCTGCTGATGCTGATGATGAAGAAAAAGCATTCGACCGACAACCGCCTGATCATTGCCCTCTCGCTTCTCTTCGCCTTCTGCGGCGTGTGCGCGCTCTTCGACGTCTCGCCCCTGCTCGGCTGTATGTCGATGGGCACGGTCTATATCAATCTGACGGGCGACGATAAGCTCTTCAAGCAGATCAACTATTTCAGCCCGCCCATCATGCTTCTCTTCTTCGTGCGAAGCGGCCTCAATTTCCGCCTCGACGCCATCACCGCCTCGTCGGCGGCGGTGGGTAAGGTGCCCTTGCTCGCAGTCGCGCTGCTCTATGCGCTCGTGCGCATGATCGGCAAATACGCGGGCGCATTTCTCGGCTGCCACCTCACGCATGCAAGTAAGAAAACGCGCACCTGGCTCGGTCTTTCGCTTGTGCCGCAGGCGGGCGTCACCATCGGTCTTGCCGCATTGGCCGCCCGTTCGATCGGCGGCGAAAGCGGTGAGGCACTCCAAACCGTCATTCTGACCTCGGGCATCTTCTACGAGCTGATCGGCCCTGCCCTCTCCAAGCTCGCCCTCTCCATGTCGGGCGCTTGCTCGAATAAGCTCGAGGATCTCGTCCCCGCCCCCGAAACCGCAGAGGGCGTGCCCGCCTCGCCGCTTGAAATGCTCATTGCGCGCATCCAGGTCATTCAGCGCGAGCTTCCCCGCCACGAAAACGAGCCGTCCGAAGAGGAAAAGGCCTTCTCGGAGGCCGCCGAGGAGGAATACGCCGCCCTCTCCTCGCCTGTCGCCCGCCGCAATAAATCCCGTTTCTTCAGACAATAGCCTTCCCCAGTGGGGGAAGGGGGACCGCGACAGCGGTGGATGAGGTGTTGTTGCGCATAAGCGCAACAGGGACCGCGACAGCGGTGGATGAGGAGTCACTCACCCCTTTAAAATTCTCCAATCACTCGCACCGCAGGTGCGAATATCGAGGTACTACTATGCTTTTCAAAGATCCTATTTCCGAACACATTTTGGGCGATTGGTCAAGTAGCTTGACCGTCGGCTCGATCCTCTTCCGCATTGCCATCTCGATCCTGCTCGCCGCCATCGTCGGCTGGGAGCGGTCAAGCAAGCGCCATTCGGCGGGCTTGCGCACCTTCATTGTGGTCACGCTGTCGGCAACCGCCTCGATCATCGTCGATCTCGCCCTCATGCAAAGCCACTATGCAAATCTCCCCATTCTCTCGGGTGCTACCCTGATCGGCGCCGCCATGCTCAGCGGCAACTCAATTCTCTTCAGCTCGCGCTCCCAGATCAAGGGCCTCACCACGTCGGCGGGTCTTTTCTCCTGTGCGCTGCTCGGCATCACGGCAGGCTCGGGGCTCTATACCGCCACCCTCATTCTCTTCCTCACCATGCTCTGCTCGCTCTCGCTCTTCCCCGTGCTTGAGCGCACGCTCCACAACCGCTCGAACCACTTCGAAATCCACCTGGAGCTCAAAAACAAGAGCAATCTGCAGGATTTCGTCACCACCATCCGCCGCCTCGGGTTGCGCATTGACGATATCGAATCGAACCCCGCCTACTTAAATTCGGGCTTAAGCGTTTATTCCGTCGCCGTCACCATCACCTCGGCCGAGCTCAAAAAGTACAAAACCCACAAGGAGATCATCGACGCGCTCGCAACGCTCGAATACGTGTACCATATAGAGGAGATGAATTGAGGAATCATTTCGATTCCTCAATTCCAACATCTCTCTTGGCGGCATAGGGCCGCCATTTTTAGCCGCAAGGCTAAAAACCGCGATCTGTTCTTATCCCAAAGAGCTTGTGCAGAATATCTCTCT
>JAFVXT010000077.1 GCA_017501005.1 Clostridia bacterium | reverse complement strand
GATATTGGATAGGCTTCGTGAAGACTATAGTGCCAGTGTATTCAATCTTTGGTTAAGCTCTTTGAAAATGAAGGAGCTCACAGATGAAGAAGCCGTCTTAATCATTGATAATGAATTTAAAAAGAATATCGTTGAAAAAAAGCATATTGAAAAGCTGACCGAGGTGGTTTCCGACATTCTCGGCTTTCCCGTTCGTATCAGATTTGAGGTGGAAAGTAAGGAAGACGGCTTTTCGATCCCTTCTTTTCCCGAAAAGACCGATCCGAAGGAAAACAGTGGGTTTGAGGATATAAAACCTTCAACGCCCTTGATCCCTCAGATCATTGAAAGTAAAAACATCGTTGAAGAATACACCTTTGATAATTTTATCGTGGGAGATTCAAATAAATTTGCTCACGCAGCATCAACTGCCGTTGCCGCTATGCCCTTTGAGACCTATAACCCTCTCTTCATCCACGGGCCGAGCGGTCTTGGCAAAACACACTTGCTTTATGCCATTACGAACGAGCTGAAAAAGAATCATCCTTCGATCACGATCATGTTTAAAAAATGCGAAGATTTCACAAATGAGCTGATCGACAGTCTGAAGGCAGGTAATACCGCCGCTTTCCGTGAAAGGTTTCGCGCCGTTGACGTGCTTCTCATTGATGACGTCCAATTTCTTTCGGACAAAACCTCCACACAGGAAGAATTTTTCCATACCTTTAATGAGCTTTACGAAAACAGAAAGCAGATCATTCTGACAAGCGACCGTCCGCCCAAGGACATTCAGCACCTGACAGAGCGCTTACGTAACCGTTTTGAATGGGGCTTGATTGCAGATATTCAGAAGCCGAACATTGAGCTTCGTACGGCAATCATTCGCAAAAAGCTCGAATCCTACAATGTCACAATGCCTGAAGAGGTTATCAATTTTCTTGCGACAAGCATTCACAGCAATATTCGCCAGATTGAAGGCTCAATCAAAAAGATCATTGCCATCAGCCGCATGACAGGCTCGCCGATCACTATTGATATGTCCCGCCATGCGATTGCCGATATTCTGGCAAATTCGGTTTCCACCTCGGATATGATCGAGCATATCTTTTCTCTCGTGGCCTCACGCTATAAGATCACAGTTGAAGAGATCAAAGGAAAAAAACGCGAATCAGCCATTTCCAATGCCCGTCACATCTGCATTTATCTGATCAGACAAATGAACGAGCTTTCACTCAAGCAGATCGGCGATATTTTCTCGAAGGATCATACGACCATCATTGCTTCCTGTAAAAAAGTAAGAAATGAAATGGATACGAACGAAGAGAAGAAAAAGGAAATCGAGGATCTGATGAAAGAGCTTGGCATTCAGTAAATTTTTCACACGTCTGTGAAAAATTGATCTTGAAAAAGTGGAAAAAGAAACCTTTTAGAAAATTTTCAAAGTTATCAACCTTTGTCCACATCCTTTCAAGAGTCTTTACCTATTTTTTCTCCACACGCTTTTTTCTGCGTCCAATTAGTTTATTTCACGTTTTTCACGGTTTTAACACGACTACTACGATTACGACTGTTTTATAATACTTAACGGCTCATCATCCGCATGTGAACAAACCAAAAATAAACGCTGTTAAAAAATGCAATAAAAGAAAGGAAATCCTTCCATGAAACTGATTTTTGACAAACAAACGCTTCTTGATGCACTGACACCTGCTATGACAACGGTCTCCAATAAAAACACGATTGCTTCTCTCGAAGGTATCCTCTTCGAAAGTCAGAACGATCAAACGGTTAAGCTTTCTTCCTACGACATGAAAAAGGGTGTTATTTCGCAGGTCACGGCCGAAAGCGTTGAAGAAGGCGGAAGCTATATCATTCCCGCACAGCGTCTTTTGCAGATTTTACGCTTGATGCCGAACGGAAGAGTGACGATTGAAGTCGATGCGAGTGAAAAGATCACTATTTCGTCCTTAAACGGTCATTTTTCGATGAAAGCACAAAAGGGTGATGAATTTCCTATTCTTCCTGAATTGAACGTAGAAAACAGCTTCTCAATCTCCGCACGCGCACTGAAGCGCATGATCTCCAAGGTTTTGCATTCCATTGCGGAGCAGGACGTGAAGCCCATGCTTTGCGGTGCTTATTTTCTCATTGAAAACAATGAAATTGAAGTTGTTTCCTGCAATAACTTCATGCTCTCACGCTACAGAGTGAAATGCCCGATCGAAAAGAATACAAATCATGGCGAGGCTCTTTCCTTCATCGTTCCCGGTCATGCTCTGCAGGAGCTGATCAAATTGCTTGACGATAAGGAAGAAATGATTACGGTTTGCCTGGCAAGAAAGCACGTGATCTTCAAAAAGGATTCCTTAACATTCTTTACAAGACTGATTGAAGAAAAATATATGGATTACAATCGCATCATTCCTACGGGAATGCCGATCACCGTGAAGATTTCAAGAGAAATGTTTATTGAGGGTCTGGAGCGTGTCAATCTGATTGCCGAGGAAAAATCGCAAGGCAATACGAAGAGCTACGTGAGAATCAATATTGACGGTGCACTTTTCCAGATGAGCGCACTTTCGGTCTCGGGTAACGTTTTTGAGGAAATTGCTTGCGAGCATGAGGGTGAAAATCTTCAGATCGGATTTAACGGTAAATTTCTTCTGAACTGTGCGCGTGCCATTGAAAGCGAGGAGCTTTATATCACGCTGAAGAGTGCAACGCAAAGCATCACCATTGAGCCTGCCGTTCAGAAAGAAGAAGAAAATCTTTTCTATCTCGTTCTTCCCTTGAGAATGAATTGACGTAAAAAAGGGAAAGGAAAACAATTTATGTATGCACAGACACTTTCCCTGAAAAACTATCGCAATATTCAAAACGAAGAGGTTTTTTTTACGCCCGGCGTGAATTTTCTTTACGGTGAAAATGCACAAGGCAAAACCAATATTTTAGAAGCTCTTTATTTCTATGCGCGCGGAAAAAGCTTCCGTGGTGCCACGGATAAGGAGCAGACCGCCTTCGGCTGCGACGGCTATGAAACCTCTTTGACCTTTCAGGACAGTCAGCGCAGTCAAGTGATGTCTTACCGTTACTGTAAAGGCGAGAAGGTGCGGCAAAGAAACGGCATGAACGTTGACCGTGCCACAGAATTTCTCGGCCATTTTCGTGCAGTATTATTCTTTCCCGACGATCTTGAAATGGTCAAAGACGGCCCTGAAGCGAGAAGAAATTTTTTAAACGTAGCCATTTCGCAATGCAATTCTTCATACGTAAAGTATTATGCGACCTATAAGCGTTGTCTTGAACAACGCAATGCCCTGATCAAATATGCGCAGAAAAATGATGTTTTCGATGAAGAGCAGCTTTACGCATGGAGCGATTCTTTGGCCTCTTCCGCCGCTTTGATTCATCTTGAACGGAAAAGATATCTTTCCTTTCTTTCAGGTCATACGCAGTCCTTTATTGAAGAGCTTTCAAAGGGTAAGGAAAAGATAGATATGACCTATGAAAGTGCAGTGGAAGGCGAAAGCCGCAAAGAGCTTTATGAATCTTATAAAAAAGTACTGACCGAAAATTGGCGCAAGGAATTTATTGTCGGTTATTCGCTTTACGGTATCCACCGTGATGATGTTGATTTGAAAATCAACGGACGCTCTGCACGCTTGTTTGCCTCCCAGGGACAGCAGCGTACCATTGTTCTCTCACTCAAAATGGCAGAGGGTGCGGTTTGCCGTGAGCTAACGGGTGAAGAGCCTGTCTTTTTGCTTGATGACGTTTTGAGTGAGCTTGATGAAAAAAGAAGAAGGTTCTTTTTAGAAGAGATCAGCGGTCCGCAGATTCTGATGACGGGATGCGACAAAAGCCTCTTCAGCTCGGATAAAACCAATATCATAGAAGTGAAAGGCGGTCAGTATGTATCTGCACATCGGTAACGGAGAAATCGTCAATCACGAGGATATCATCGGAATTTTTGATATGGATACGGCAACAGTATCCTCTGTCAGCCGCCAATTTTTATCAGAGGCGGAGCAGAAAAAAGAAATATGGTACGGTGACAGTGATATTCCCAAGAGCTTCATTGTTTGTACTGACGGTCCTGAAAAGCAAAAGATCGTTTTTTCAAGAATCTCAACTTCTTCCTTGAAGTTGAGAACAGCTCAATTTTTCAGTGAATAAAAAAAACTTAAATTTTGACATTCTGACGATTCAAAGAAAGGAAACGGAAAAAGAAGAATGGAAGAAACAAAAGAAATGCAGAAAAATACGTACAATGACGAGCAAATTCAAGTTCTTGAAGGACTTGAAGCTGTCAGAAAAAGACCCGGTATGTATATCGGTACCACGTCCTTGCGCGGCTTGCATCACTTGGTTTATGAGATCGTCGATAACTCGATAGACGAAGCTTTGGCAGGTGAATGCGACTGTATTACCGTGACCTTGCATCCCGATGACAGCGTTTCCGTCCAGGATGACGGACGCGGTATTCCTGCGGGTATCAACGAAAAGCTCGGCTTACCTACGCTTGAGGTCGTTTATACGGTCCTTCATGCGGGCGGTAAATTTGGAGGCGAGGGTTATAAAATTGCGGGCGGTCTGCACGGTGTCGGTGCATCGGTCGTCAATGCACTTTCCGAATGGGTTGAGGTTGAAAACTGCCGTGACGGCCACGTGTATACCGAAAGATTCGAGCGCGGTGCCGTTGCACGTCCCTTCTGCTGTGTCGGTGAAACCGACCGTCATGGTTTATACGTTCGTTTTAAGCCTGACTCGACCATTTTTGAAGAAACCGTTTTCGATTATGAGACTCTTCTCAACCGTATGAGAGAACAGGCATTTTTGAATGCAGGTGTCAAGATCGTGATGAACGATTTGCGTCCGGGCTATGAACGGAGCGATACCTTGCATTATGAAGGCGGTATCGTCAGCTTCGTCACGCACTTGAATAATCAGCGTCACGTGGAAAGCGTTCACCCCGACGTCATTTATATGAAAGGCGAAAGAAACGGTTCAATTGCCGAAATTGCCATGCAATATAATGACAGCTATAATGAAACTCTTGTATCCTTTGCAAACAACATGGCTACCATTGAAGGCGGTACGCATGAAACCGGTTTCAAAACGGCTCTGACAAAGGTTTTGAACGACTATGCACGTAAGATCGGCGTTTTGAAAAACGACGATAAAATGAGCGGTGAGGACGTTCGTGAAGGTATTTGTGCCATTATCAGCGTTAAGCTGACAGACGCGCAGTTTGAAAGTCAGACCAAAGCAAAGCTCGGTAACTCCGAGATCCGCGTTCTGGTTGATAATATCGTCACAGAAAAGCTGACCGAATATTGTGAGGAAAATCCCGCATCTGCAAAGGCTATTATTGAAAAGGCGTTGGCAGCCAACCGTGCGCGTGAGGCTGCAAGAAAGGCTCGCGAGCAGACACGCAGAAAAAGCGTTTTGGAAGGCTCAAGCTTGCCCGGTAAGCTTGCTGACTGTCAGGAAAGAAGAAGTGAGCTGACAGAGCTGTATCTTGTCGAGGGAGATTCGGCAGGCGGTTCGGCAAAGGATGCGCGCGATAGCCGCTATCAAGCCATTCTTCCCTTGAGAGGTAAGGTTCTGAACGTTGAAAAGAGCCGTCTTGATAAGGTGTATTCGAATCAGTCGCTGATTCCGATCATGCAGGCCATCGGTTGCGGTGTCGGTGATGATTTCGACGTTTCTAAGCTCCGTTACGGTAAGATCATTATCATGGCGGATGCCGACGTTGACGGCTCGCACATCCGTGTGCTTTTATTGACCTTCTTCTTCCGTCATATGCGTCAGCTGATCGAGGACGGTCATATTTATCTTGCCCAGCCGCCTCTTTATAAAATCCATAAGAATAAAATCGTTCGCTACGCATTCTCGGATGCCGAGCGTGATGCCGTGATTGAAGAGCTTGGCGGTAACGTAGAAGCCGAACGTTATAAAGGTCTTGGTGAAATGGACCCCGAACAGCTTTGGGAGACAACGATGGATCCCGAAAGAAGAACCATTCTTAAGGTCAATATCACAGATGCACTTGCCTGTGATGAAATCTTTTCCGTGTTGATGGGCGATAAGGTCGAGCCGCGCCGTGAGTTTATCGAAGCAAACGCCAAATACGCGCAGAATCTCGATATTTAAGCCGATCTTCAAAAGAAAATGGAGAACTGAAAAAAGATGGAACATAATAAACTGACTGACAGTATTGAATTTCCCAACCAAAAAATCGTTGGGCGCAACATGGAAAAAGAGATCAAAACCTCTTTTATTGAATATTCCATGAGCGTGATTACCAGCCGTGCGTTGCCTGACGTGCGCGACGGTATGAAGCCTGTTCACAGAAGAATCCTCTATGCCATGCATGAGGACCACATAACCTACGATAAGCCCTTTAAAAAGTCTGCAACCACAGTCGGTAACGTGCTTGGTCGTTACCATCCGCACGGTGACGCCGCCGTTTATCAAACGATGGTTCGTATGGCGCAGAGCTTCTCGCTTCGTTATCCTTTGATTGAGGGTCACGGTAACTTCGGTAACGTTGACGGTGACGGCGCAGCTGCTTACCGTTATACCGAGGCTCGTCTGG
>JAFVXT010000076.1 GCA_017501005.1 Clostridia bacterium | reverse complement strand
TCCTGTTGTTCAATTTTCAATGACCGACGCCGCCTCACTTTCGCTCAGCGACCTTTCTATCTTACCACATCTTTTCCCTTTTGTCAACCCCTTTTTTGAACTTTTTTCAAGTTTTTTTGGAGTTTTTCAAGTTCCAAGCTCTGGTAAGTGCCTTGCCTCAAGCTTCGTTTCTTGAGTGAGGCTCGTCTATTATATCATTTGCTTCTCTTTTTGTCAAGAGATTTTTTCGATTTTTAGCGTGTTTTTTCATTTTTGTTGAATATTCATATTCCCTTCTTCTTTTTCGATTCTTTTTTTGCAATTTTGCCAAAAGTGCCGATCATCAAGCAAAGAGAACCTCTTTTATCCGCTTTGGCCATTGACTTTTTCTTGTTTTTTATGTATAATTGATCAGTATATGTAATATTATGGAAATATTTTTCCAAAACGAGGTGCGTCACGACCGAACATATTATAAAATATGATGGACGAAGGTGCACTTGTCATTCTGTGCAATTCGAAACGCCGATCCGCGACGAGCTTGATTTTATCAACCGCGTCAAGGCGGGACAAGCAATGATCTTCTATACAACCGATTAAAAGCCGTTCGTCGTGGCATACTACTGAAAATACCCACTCGGAGCAAACCATGAAATACCGTCTTGTCAAGGAACCTTCCTTTTATAAAGCAGTGCTCGCGCTCGGCTTGCCGATCGCTTTGCAAAATCTGATCACGCAGGCAACCAGCATGATAGACTCGATCATGCTCGGCGCGGCTGACAAAACGGGTGAGCTGATCTCTGCCGCCTCGCTTGCCAACCAACCGTTCTTTATTCTATCCATCTTCTGCTTCGGCCTTGCCAGCGGCTCTGCCGTTTTGGCGGCACAGTATTGGGGGAAAAACGACCGCGAAAGCATCCGCTTGATCGTATCCATGATCATGAAGGTTGCCGTGCTTGTCTCCATACTCTTCTCAACAGCCGTACTTCTCTTTCCCGCGCAAGTCATGCGGCTCTTTTCAAGCAATCCCGCCATTTGTGCATACGGCGCGGAATATCTGCGCATCGTCGGGTTTGCCTACGTTCTTTTCGGCTTTGGCTACACACTTCTCTGCTCTCTTCGCTCGATCGAGCTCGTACGCATTTCGGTTGTTGTCAACAGTGTTTCCTTTGTCACCAACGTCTTTTTGAACTGGGTGCTGATCTTCGGCAACCTCGGGATGCCCGCACTCGGCATCAAGGGTGCAGCCATTGCCACCCTGATCGCGCGCATTGTGGAATTCGCGATCACCGTGATCTACGTATTTTTCATTGACAAACGGCTCGGCTTCCGCCTCAAGCACTTTTTCCTCTTCGACAAAACGCTTGCCCGTGACCTTTTGCGCCACGGCACGCCCGTGGTGATCAACGAGCTGATGTGGGCGCTTGCCATCAGCGTGCAGGCGGCCATTCTCGGTCATATCACCTATTCGAAAGGCGATCCCGTTGCCGCCAATACCGTGGCAGGCATGGTCCAGCAGTTGACCACCGTCTTCATCATCGGTCTTGGCAATGCGGCGGCCGTGCTGGTCGGCAAATCGATCGGCGAAGGCAAAAAGGAAGAAGCGCTCAACCGCTCCTATACCTTGGAGATCATCAGTATTTTTCTTGGGATCGTTTCATTTTTCGTCATCATTCTTTTGCAATCGCCCGTCATTTCGCTCTACTCCTTGCAAGGCGAAACGGTGCAGCTTGCCCGCGACCTGATCGTTGTTGTGGCCGTCGTTTGCGCTTTCTCCTCGGTCAGCTGCACGCTGATCATGGGCGTTCTGCGCGGCGGCGGTGACACGCGCTTCTGCCTCTTCACCGAAATGATCTGCCTGTGGTGCGTGGCAATCCCCGCCGCCCTGCTCGGCTCGTATTTGCAGCTTCCCGTACCGATCGTTTTGTGCCTCATGAAGGTCGACGAAGTACTCAAATGCGTGATCTGTATCTTCCGACTCAAGCTCGGAAATTGGATGCGTGCGCTGACACGTGAGCGCGCAGGAAGCGACAACGTGATCGCATAATATCTTACTTTCAATAATAAAAACAAGGTCAATTCTATCGAATTGACCTTGTTTTTATTTGTGCTTTATTCAAGAGAAATCCACAAAGCGGGGACGACACCGCACGCGCCAAGAGTAAGCACATTTTCTTTTTTCATCAAAAAGCCGAGCTCCCTATGAAAACGTTTCGTTATTTTATCGTTGAAAGCATTATATCCCCTCGAGATTGTCAAGAGTTTTTGAGATATTTTTTTAAAATTTTTATATACCTGCAACAGCTTTGATGGCTTCGCCTGCCAATATG
>JAFVXT010000075.1 GCA_017501005.1 Clostridia bacterium | reverse complement strand
GGGAGAATCTCTGCGGCCATAGCGGCAGAGTGCGTCATACCCGAGCAGCCGATGGTCTCAACGAGAGCTTCCTCGATGATACCGTTCTTGACGTTCAAAGAGAGCTTGCACGCGCCCTGCTGAGGTGCGCACCAGCCCACACCGTGGGTGTATGCGGAAATATCGGTGATCTGTTTTGCCTGGATCCATTTGCCTTCTTCGGGAATGGGGGCAGGGCCGTGATCGCAACCCTTTTGGACCTTACACATGTGCTGAACCTCAAGGCTCTGTGCGTAAGGGCATTCGCTGACATTGCTCATGATTTATCTCCTTTTATGTATGATTTCAGTCAATAATGATCTCGCCCTCGGTGACACCGAAAGCGGCATTGGATTCGTCGGTATCAATGTGCATAGCGGGTGCAAAGTTTGCATGAACGCGCACAACGACGTCATCAAAGATCAGAGGACGTGCGCCGTTGCACTTTACCTTGACGATCTGCTTATCGGCAACGCCGAACTCTTCAGCAGCCGCGGGGGTCAGGTGGATATGTCTCTTGGCAGCGATCACGCCTTCCTCAAGCGTAACTTCACCGCAAGGGCCAACCAATTTGCAGGGGGCACTTGCCTTGACGTCGCCGCTCTCGCGAATGGGGGCAGATAAGCCGATCGAGCGGGCATCGGTGAGCGAAAGCTCAACCTGCGAGGCAGGACGTGCGGGGCCGAGAATGGAAACGCCGGGAAGCTCCTTCTTCGGGCCGACGACCGTGACACGCTCTTCGCATGCGAACTGGCCGGGCTGGGACAGATCCTTCTTCTTAGTCAGCGTATAGCCTGCGCCGAAGAGCGTTTCAATATGCTCCTGGGTCAGGTGAACGTGACGGGCAGAGGTTTCTACCATGACTTTCTTCATTTTTTGGTCTCCTTTGAGTTTCTATGGATTTGCAAAATGTATTACCAATATAATATTATAACATATTATTTTCGATTTGTAAATGAGTAGAATCAAATAATTCGGCAAAAACTAAAGAAAATTTACAAATTGAAGGAAGGTTATTCATGAAAAAAGAGAGGTCAAACGAAAATCCCCCCAGAATCCCCGCCAATCCCTATGCCGTTTCGCTCACCGAGAGCCTTGACGTGATTGCGCGCAGCTCGTGTATGCCCTTTGAAACCGACAAGGGGCTTTTCTGTGCCGTGGGCATCATCGGGCAGATCGAGGGGCACGTTCTCTCCGAAAGCTCGCAGAAGGTGACCAAATACGATCAGCTTTTGCCGCTTCTCGTGCGCCTGGAGGCCGATCCGCGCATCGACGGCGTGCTTTTCCTATTGAATACGCTGGGCGGCGACGTGGAGGCGGGGCTTGCCATTGCCGAGATGATTGCCTCAATGCAAACGCCCACCGTGTCGCTCGTGCTTGGCGGCGGCCATTCGATCGGCATTCCGCTTGCCGTGTCTGCCAACCGCTCCCTGATCGTGCCGAGCGCGACCATGACGCTCCACCCCGTGCGCACGGGCGGCACGGTGATCACCGCGCCGCAAGCGTTTGATTATCTCATTAAAATGCAGGATCGGATCCTCGACTTCATTGCTCGCCATTCAAAGGCCGACCGCGAGGAGCTCCACCGCCGCATGATGCGCACCGACCAGATGGCAAACGACGTCGGCTCTGTCCTTGACGGTGAGGCGGCGGTCGCGTGCGGACTGATCGACCGTATCGGCGGCCTCGCCGATGCGATGCGAGAACTGGAGAAGCTGAAGGGGTAAAGGCCAAAAGCGGTCGCTTTTTCCTAAAAGCTCCGCAAAAACTTTTAAGAAAAAGGGCAGCTCAATTTTTGAGCTGCCCCTTTTGCGAATCGAGGATGCAGGCCGCAAAAAGCCAAGCGTTGTCGGGGGAGACGGCGGCCGTGCCGAAAAGGTAATTCGGCGAGCCGAGCCGCCACCATTCCATGCCGATGCCCACGTTTTGCACTGCGCGAGCAAGCTCCTCGGTGAGCGGCACAAGCCCGAAGGCGGGATCGGCGATCTCGGCATAGTCAAGGAAGAGTTGATTGTATTGTTCTTTGCGCATGAGCCTACCGCTTTCATCGTAAAAATAGCACTTCATGCCCGTCCGCTCGGCCACGCTTTGCAGGGCATCGAGGTAAGGGCTTGCGCTTTTGATGCGCAGATAGATGAGAGGGCCGTTTGCCGTGCCGAGGTGGTAAAGGCCGTCCTCTTCATTGAGAACAACCGTGAGATTTTCGTCGGTGACGTCAATGTCGGTGAGGCTTTCCGTACCGCTGATTTCTGCATGAAAGGCGGTGCTTGGCCGCTTTTCCGCGCTGATTTCGACAAACGGCACGTCCTCGATGTCGAGCAGGGGATCGCCGATGCGCTTGACCGTGAGTGACACTTGGTGCGCAGACCTTTCACTTGACGTGATGCCGAGCAGATAAGTCATGCCGAGATTGCTTTCCTTGACGTTCAGCGTGAACGAGTTGTCTGCAAGGTCTTCGGCTATGTTGTGCTCGAGCGGATAGGCGGCATCTCCGAAATAGCCGAGGAGATGCGCATAGTCGCTGTCAAGTGTGATTCTGTACCGTCCGCTTTTTGCAGGTGTGAAGAGAAAATAGGTGCGCTCGGCCGCTTCGACCTCGGTGCGGATACTGCCCTCGGTGACGGCTTGCGCTTGAAAATTGCGAAAATCTCCGTGCTTGACAGAATAAGCAATGATCGTTTGGAGCTCTTGTGTCGGGCGGGTATAGAGCGTGATCGCGGCGGTGCTTGCGTGCTCGCCGAGTATGACGGGCGTGCTTGCATCGAAGAAAAAGTGCGGATCCTTTTCGGTATCGACGAACACGGTATACGTATCGGGTGCGAGAAGAAAGACGGCAACACCGTTTTCGCTTTTTTCTTCGGCGACCGTCATGCCGTTTTGCAGAAGGCTGACGGTCATCTTCTTTTGAATGGGCGCGCCGCTTGCGTCAATGAGCGATACCGTATAGGTGATTTTGGGTTGCGTAACGGGCGAGGTCGGCAGGGAAGTGTCGGACGGCTCGCTTTCGCTTTTTCCTTCATTTTCGCTTTCACTGGGGGAAGGCGCTTCTTCGGTTAGGCTTGCGGTTGGAAGGCGCGCGGGCTCTTGCGTCGGCTCTTGCGTCGACTCTTGCGTTTGGGCCTCGAGCGGTTGCGTTGCAGCCGAAAGACTTTCTGTGCTCGGCCGTGTGGGGAGTTTCTTTTCCTTGCCGGTGGCGAGAAAGAAGATCAATGCGATCAGGGCTATGGCGATGATCGGAATGACGAGAAAAAGTGTGAGCCTTTTCATAATAGCGGTGCCTTTCATTTTTTGTGCCTCAAGCGGCAAATCGCTGTATAGAATAGCATATATCTTTCTAAAAATCAATGCCTTTTGCATAGTTTGTCGGAAAAAGGCGGAGAAAAAACAAGAGAAAAGCCGCCAAATTACGGAAAAGGCTTGCATTTGTCTTCTTTTCACGGTATACTGATTCCGGCAAAAAACGTCTATATAATAAAAGGAAGCTTCGTGCAAGCGAATGAGACGGTTCTTTGATGAGAATTGTGACGGCCGTGCTGCATCCGCTGACCGACTTTTCGTCTCGGTTGCCCTTCGTGAGATCGAATGAGCGCAGGAAGATTCTGCCGCACGTCGAGCTTTTTTTCACGATCTGCGCAATAAAAAACATTTTTTTTGAAAAAGGTATTGCAAAATGAAAAAAAGTGTGTTATAATACATTGTAATTGTAAAAAATATGGATAAATATAAGAGGTGTCAAACAAATGAAAGACGGAATCCATCCTAACTACAAAGAAGCAACCATCAAGTGCGCATGCGGCGAAACCGTTGTGACGCGCTCGGCCAAAGGTGATATGAACGTTGATATCTGCTCCAAGTGTCATCCCTTTTTCACCGGTAAGCAGAAGTTTGTTGATGCGGGCGGCCGCGTTGACAAGTTCAAGAAGCGTTTGGCTGGTGTGAAATAAGAGGTTGCACCGAGAGTGGGGCTGCCGCATTTGGCGCAGAAAAAAACACACAAAAAAGAAAAACGGTTTTCTTTCATCTTCATCTTTAAGCGAATTTGATCAAAACAATTTTTGGTAGAAATTCGAACGGATTTCAGGAATATATGTGTGTTTTTCAGCCGCGCTTTTGCTCTCTGCCGTACCAAGTACGCCGACGAGACCGAAAGCACGACTTCTGCATCTGAATGCGGGAGCCCCCTTTCCACCTTTATCTGCAAATATTTTGCGGGTGGAAAATGCCCGAAAGACAGGTAAAAAAGACGGTCTGACCGTCGAAAAATGAAAGAAACGGAGGCGAAAAGGGTGTCGGAATTTGAGAAAACGACGGCAAGCGAAGCGATTCTTGTCGGTATTGCCGAAACGACAGCCGCCCTTGATTCGCTTTCGAGAAGTCTTGATGAATTGACGCGCCTGCTTGAAACGGCGGGCGGCAGTGTGTTTGCGCGGGTCGTGCAGGTCAAGGACCATCCCGACGTGCGCACGTACATCGGAAGCGGCAAGGTGCGGGAGCTCAAGGAGCTTTGCGAAAATCACGAAATCTCCTTGGTGGTTTTCGACTCGGAGCTGACGCCGTCGCAGATCCGTAATCTGGAAGAGGAGATCGGCGAGGTCACGGTCATTGACCGCACCATGCTGATCCTTGATATTTTTGCGCTTCACGCAGGAAGCGGCGAGGGAAAGCTCCAGGTCGAGCTTGCCCAGCTTCGCTATACCGCCCCCCGTCTGACGGGTAAGGGCGTTGAGCTTTCGCGCCTGGGGGGCGGTATCGGCACGCGCGGACCGGGTGAAAGCCAGCTCGAGCGCGACCGCCGTCATATGAAATCGCGCATTCATGCGCTGGAAGAGCAAATTGCCGAAATGGAAAAAAACCGTTCGGTCATGCGTGCCGCACGCGACAGAAGCGGCATTCCCAAGGTGGCCATCGTCGGCTATACGAATGCGGGAAAATCCACACTTTTGAATTATCTGACGCAGGCGGGCGTTTTGGCAGAGGATAAGCTTTTTGCCACGCTTGATCCCACCACGCGCCGTCTTGATCTGCCCGAGGGCGAAAGCCTTCTGCTCACCGACACCGTCGGTTTTATTCGCAAATTACCGCACCACCTTGTCAAGGCGTTCAAATCCACGCTTGAGGAGGCGGTGCATGCCGATATTCTTCTGATCGTGACCGATGCCACCGACGCGGAAAGCGACGAGCATCTTGACGTCACGCTTTCCTTGCTCGACGAGCTTGGCGCATCGGGCAAGCCCACGGTGCTCGTCTATAACAAATCCGACCTGCCAAACGCGCGCGCGCGCAAGGAATACCGCGATATGAGTGCGGTGGTTGCTTGCTCCGCCGCCACGGGCGAAGGGGTG